>JAOUFO010000337.1 GCA_029858165.1 Deltaproteobacteria bacterium
ATCCGCATCCAAACGCAGAGACCGGGAGATGGAAGACCGCCTGATCCGGGTGCGTCAGGAATTGGTGACCCGGCTGGTGGGACGGGCCGACCTTGCCCGGGAACTGATGAAAAAATGGCAGACGGAGGACACCCGGAAAATTTCCACTCTGATCCACGCCATGACCCCGGAATTGGCCCGCAAAGCCCTGGTTCCCTTCTTTAACCGGGAGCAATACGCCGGGCTGGAACAAACGGTGCGCAAGGAGGAATCCCCCCCGCGGATTGAAGACCGGCTGGATGTATCCCGGGAGGCCAACGGCTGGATGATGGCTCAGGAGATCATCCATCCCGAAAAGATAAAAATGGACCCCCTGGGATTTTTGTCAGACTTTTCCCGTGGACGGGTGGCCCGCCTGATTGAGGACGAGCCGGTCAAAATCAAGGCCATTGTCCTCAGCCGGATTTCTCCCAAGGACACCGGCAAAATTCTGGACATGATGGATCGGGATCAGGCGTTGGAAGTGGCCTTTCATATCGGCAATTTTTCCGGGATTCCCATTGAAATGGTGGAAGAGGTGGCCCGCAATCTGTCCGATAAATCCCGCCGCATTCCCGAAGGGGCCACGGTGGAAATTGAAGGTCCTTCCACCTTGGTGGACCTGATGGGACGCGCCTCCGCCGATACCAGCAAATACCTGCTGGATGCCTTGAAATCCAAGGATATCAAGCTTTCCGAGGCCATTGAAAAACGGTTCTTCCTGTTTGACGCCATTCCGCTGGTGCCGGATGCCCTGCTGCCCCAGGCGGTGCGCATGGTTCCCAGCCAAATCGTGGTCCAGGCCCTGCAAGGGGCGGATGAGGCCCTGCAACGCAAGGTGATTATGGCCTTTCCCGAGCGGGCCAGGGCCGGGTTGGTCAACAGCCTGAGGGCGGCGGAATTTGATGAAGACACCATAATGGATGCCCGGCGGCAGGTGGTGGCCCAGTTCCAGGCTTTGGGCGAGCAGGGCAAAATCAACCTCAAGGAAATCCTGGCCTCCTGGCATTCCGAGGCCAAAGCCTCCTAAACCCCCCTGGCTCTTCCCCATTCCCGGTTTTTCTCCCCCGCGTCAGGCCTGAACCGGTGTTTTTTTCAGGATGCCATCCCAGACACCCTCAAGGACCCGGCCATGGTCTTCCTCTCCACAGATTCCCCCCTTGGAGGCCCAGGAAGGCCGCGGGGTTGCTGGCGGGTGGGGGGAGGTGCGGGCATGGCAAGCGTAAGCAGGGCAACAAGCGTCAGCAAAAGAACCAACGCCAGCAAGAGGTCCAGCGTCAGCCGGGAAGCCAACGCCAGCCGGAGGCCCACCATAAGCCAGGGGAAACCCGCGAGTCCAACCCCCGGATGGGCGGTGTTTTTGTGGTTGGGGGTGTTTTTGCCATTTTTCGCGGGTTCCGCCCTGGGGGAGGACATCCGCGGTTCCATGCCTTTTATCCGCTCTCAGGCCATGGGCGGCAGTTACATTGCCTTGGCCGATGAATCCTCGGCGTTGTTCCACAACCCGGCAGCCCTCCCCTGGTTGAAAACCTGGAACGTGGAATTGCTCACCCTGCAAATGACCGCCAATGAACTGACCAAGGACCTGTTTTTCAATCCCCAAAAAGTGGCCTCTCAGTTTCAGCAGATTACGGCCGCCAATATCTCCTCTTTGGTCAACCAGACAGTTTTTGCCGATGTGCAATTGGTGGTTCCGATGCTGGTGTTTCCCAAACAGGGGGTGTTTTCCCTGTTGGGGGCCGAATTTTTATCCAACCTGGAAATTCTGGATACCAAGCCGCTACCTTCCTTGCGGGTGGAGGTGTTTGCCGACAAAATGTTTATTGCCGGGGGCGGGGGCAAGCTGGGGGACCATTTTTCATACGGGTATGACCTGCGGACCATCAACCGCACCGGGGTGGATAAAACCTATTCGTTTTTGGAACTGTTTGTGGCCGGGGTGACCATAGACCCGACCCTGCTGCCGGAGGTGAACCAGGCGTTCAACCAGGGGATCAGTTACACCAATGCCGGTTGGGACCTGGGGGCCATGGTTTCTTACCCGGAGCTTCCCGGCAGTCCGCGGGCCGCGATCACCAGCCAGAACATCACTTTAAACAGCCAGGGCCATTTGCACGGCATTGAATTCGGCCCCCGTGCAACCGCCGACACCCCCCCGCGGGCCGGAGAACTGCCCCAACTCAACACCCTGGGGTTGGCCTTTACCTCCCGCTATGATGTGTACCGGTTGACCCTGGGGGTGGATTATGTGGATTTTACCAACACCGTGTTGCCTCACAAGGAATGGATTCCCCGCACCAGGGTCGGGGTGGAAGCCGCCATCTGGGAACACACCGACGGCACCCCCCTGATGTCGGTGATGGGGGGGTTCAACGGCTATTATACGTCATGGGGGGTTATGACCCGGGTCTGGTTTTTTGAAATGGGATATTCCCAATACACGGTGGAAGTGGGCTCCCATAAAGGGGACTGGCCGGACCAACGCCGCAGTGTGATCATCGGGTTCAGATTCTGACCCAAAAGAAGTGCAACCAGCCCGGCTACGCCGCATGGAGGCGGAGCCGACAGGCGGAGGCCGGTGCTGTTTGCCGGACAAGGACGCAAAAGAAGTGCAACCAGACCGGCTACGCCG
>JAOUFO010000338.1 GCA_029858165.1 Deltaproteobacteria bacterium
GAAGAAAAAAAGTGCACAGCCCGGGTCCTCCCCGGCTTTGAAACGATCCGAATTCTTATCAGATCAAAGGCTCAACCGAACACTTTTTTCAACAGGTCGGTCACTCTGGCCGCGGGGTCGTGGCGGATTTTGCCTTCTTCCCCGGCCAGCACGGCAAACAGGCCATCCAACGCCTTGTTGGTCACATAGGCGTCAATGTCAAAGCTCTGCTTTTTCACAAAAGGGATGGCATTGTAGCTGTCCATCACCTTGCGGAAATTGCGGGTCACCCCCACCTGTTCCATCACCTGCCCCACGGGGGGCTGAAAAGCCTGATACAATGCGGCCCGGGTATGGCGTTCAAAATACCGGGTGGCGGCGTCTTTATCCCCCTTCCAGATGGAACGCACATCAGAAAGGGTCATTTCCCGTACCGCCTTTACAAAAATATCCACCGCCTGGGGGGCCGCGTTTTCCGCGGCCTGGTTCATGGTGGCCACAAAGGTATCCACCTCATCGCCCAATCCCACCTGGCGCACTTTTTTGGCCACGTCGGCAAGTTCCGCCGGCAGGGGGATGCGGATTTGGGGGTTGCCCCAGAATCCGTCTTTTTTACCCACATTCCCGGCGGCGTTGCGGGTGCCCACCTCCAGGGCCTCTTTTAAGCCGTTGGCGATGGTGGTGTCATCCAACGGGGCGGGACCTTTCTGTCCCGCCACCTGAGGCAAAGGGGGAAGTTTGATGTTTTTTGCCTGTTCACACCCCGGCAAGCCGACGGCCAGCATCCACACCAACAGCATCAAAACCAGCGGTTTGGTTTTCACCGGCAAAAAAGGACCGGGTTGTTTTGCGGGAATCCGCAGGGAAGAAGGAATCATGGTTTGATTGAACCTTTCTGTCTGGAAAGAACAGGGTTGTTGATGTTAATAAAAACAGGGGGTTAGTCCGTGATGTCCATTTTATCCAGACGGGCGATCAATATCCCCGCCAATACCAGGAAGGAGGCCCCACTCACCACCAGCCCGGGTCCCGCCACATCATCCCATTGAAACACCATGGCCTTGCCCATTTTGCTTATCTGGTTCATGGGTTCGTACAAATAGTGGGGAAACAGCCATTTTGCCCCTGAACCCAACATGCCCGAAAGGGTCTCCAGCACAATCCACAACAGAAGGGTTACCCCCACCGCCGCCCCGGAAGAATGAAAATAACTGCCCACCACCAGGGCCAAGGCACATACAGGCAGCAAAAACACCACCGTCAGCCCGGTGGCCAATGCCACCGCCTGCCACACTTCTTCCTGGGGGTATTTGATGATGCCTTCCAACACCACGGGTCCCCACCCGGAAAATGCGGCCACCAAAGCCAGTCCCAGGCCGGTGATGATCAGGGTAATCAGCAAACCCAGGCTGATGATGCCTGCCAGCTTGGCCCCCACCCACATCCGGCGGGAAACCGGCAGCACCAGAAAGGTTTTGATGGTCCCCAGGGAGAACTCCCTGGAAATGGCCATGGAACCCACCACCAGCAACACATACACTCCAAAGCGCAACCCTAGCTCCACCCCCTGCGCCCAAAGTTGCACGGGAGAAACCCGGTCCAGAGTGGTTTCAGGAGGGGTGGATGCGGTGTGGAGGATGTAGGTGGTTTCCAACACCAGCACCAGCCCCAACAGCACATAAGGGTATCGTTGGGTGAGGAGCTTGAGGGCTTCCTGCCGGAAGAGTTCGGTGAACATGGGCCTTTATGCGGTTTGGCGGGCTGCGATATCCGCAAAGCACCGCTCGATGGATTTCATGTCCTTGGCGGACTTCAGGGTTTGTTCCAAAATCATCTGGCCCCGGTCTATCACAATGGCCCGGTCACACAGGGCGGCCACCTCTTCCAGCATGTGGGTGCAGATCAGCACGCTCACCCCGTTTTCGGCCACCAGTTCTTTGATGAGGTCCCGGATTTGCTTCATCCCCACCGGGTCCAGCCCGCTTGTGGGTTCGTCCAACACAATCAGGGTGGGGTTGTTCAGCAGCACGGAGGCCAGCCCCAGACGCTGTTTCATTCCCATGGAATACCGGCCAAATTTTTCGTGCTGGCGTTCGCTCAGCCCCACCCGCTGGATCAATTCATCCACCCGCTGGCCACCCAGGCCATAAAGCCGGGCCAGCAGTTCCAGATTGCGTCTTCCGCTCAAATGGGGATAAAAGCGGGGAGCCTCCACAATCACCCCCATTTTCCAGCGGCTTTTGGCTGTCCGTCCAGAAAAGATGGAGACGCCTTCCAACAGGATGTCCCCCGATGTGGGACGCACCAGATTGGCCAGCATTTTGATGGTGGTGGATTTTCCCGCGCCGTTTTGGCCCAGAAACCCCAGCACCTCCCCCCTTTTGACGGAAAAGGAAAGATTGTTCACCACCACAAAATCGCCTAACCGTTTGGTCAGGCCTTCCACTTTTAGAATGTCTGTCACCCGCGGATCTCCGTGCATTCAGGGGGATGGGTTGGCACCACATTAGCCGGAGAATACAGTTTTTCCCCACCAAAAGACAAGAGCCACTGAAAAGAAGGCCAACCTGCCCCTGATATGCCAAACTAAATCCACCAACCAATAACAAGGATTATCCGATGGGAAAAAAATACGGCCAACATTTTTTGCGCAGCCC
>JAOUFO010000339.1 GCA_029858165.1 Deltaproteobacteria bacterium
CGTACCTGTCCCGGCTGGACCATTTGCCGGATTGGCTTTCAAAGCTGATGCCTCCCCCTTTTACCTCCACCACCAAGGCCCCCCAATCAGGATGGGCCACCACAAAATCGGCCTCTCCATCCCGGTGGCCTTTTTCGTTTTTTCCAAGCCAGGCCACGCTGTGGAACACATCCCAATGGTCATCCAACTGTTCCGCGCATGCCGCATAAAACCGCCTTTCCGCCTCACTGAGGGTCTCATCCTCAAACCTGTTGGGGAACATGTTGGCCATCAGATGATCTACGCCTTCGCAAAATGGTTGTTCCGCCAAAAAGCCATCCACACCAGCTTCATTCCAAGCCATGGGAGAAAAATAAACCGCCTCTGAACCATTGACAAATCCATTCTGGCCGATAGGCTTAAAATAATTTTCAGGGTTGGTTATGTCGCGATGAAAACCTTGAACCGAATCTGTCCGGGCCGGGTGGAAGGGGACCCCGATAAGAGGCAAATTTATCTGTTGCAACAAACAGATTGGAAATTCATTTTCCTTAGGCCCCAAACAATCCCCGTTGAAACAGAGCCCACAACCGGAGTTGAACCGGTGACCTACGCATTACGAATGCGTTGCTCTACCAACTGAGCTATGTGGGCTTGGGCCTTAGAGGACACCCGCCGGGGCGGGGGGTGGTGGGGATATGTTCGCCTGGAACGGCCAAGAAATCAAGTCGCGGGGCTGCCGGGCAATGGGCCGTTGTCCAAAAACTGTGGGGTCAGGTGCTGTGGGCTTTGGGTGCGCCATTGGGTTTTAGGCCGTTGGGTAAGTTGAGAGAACTTAGGATATGGGGCCGCTCCTGCCACAGGGCGGTAAAGAAGCTGCGGCCATTGACCCCCAGGGTTCGGGTAAGATAGCCCCCTTCCTGGACCACCAGGGTGTTCAGCCCCAGGGCGGCGATCATGCGTCCGTTTTCGTAGAAATCCTTGGCCCCCAGGGTGAAGGTGCCGGTGGGGTCCCCCTTGGCGGTATCCAGCCCCAGGCTGACCACCAGAAAACGGGGATCAAAGCGGGTGACGCGGGCCAGAGCCTTGGCCAGGGTTTGCCGGTATCGTGTGCCGTCAATGTTTTCCGGCAGGGTGAGGTTCAGGTTAAACCCTTTGCCGTTGCCCTCCCCTTTTTCGTCTTCGTAGCCGGTAAAGTAGGGGTAGTCGTTGCGCGGGTTTCCGTGGATGGAAACCGTCAGCACATCTTTGCGTTCGTAAAAAATATCCTGGGTGCCGTTGCCGTGATGGTAGTCAATATCCAGCACCGCCACCCGCCCATAGGGGCTAAGGTAATGGGCGGCCACCGCGGCGGAGTTAAAGTAGCAAAAGCCGCCGTAGCTGGCCCGTTCGGCATGGTGGCCGGGTGGGCGCACCAGGGCATAGGCCAGGGGAAAGCCTTCCAGCACTTTTTGGGCGGCCGTCAGGGCGCAATCCACGGCCCCCCGGGCGGCAATGTAGGCATTTTGGTTCAGGGGGGTAAAGGTATCAATGCAGTAGTACCCGGCCCGCATGGGCAAGGACCGGGGGGGGCGGGTTTTGTTGCGCAGGGGAAAAATATAAGGGTAGATGGATTTTTTGGCCGGCACCAGGGCACAGGCTTTTTTCAGGTAGTTTACAAAGGCCGGGTCGTGGACTTCCGTCAGGTGGCTGTCGGCAAAATGACGGGCGGGAATCTGGCGGAACAACCCCGTGGGCAGCAGGGCCGCCAACAGCACGTCCATGCGCACCGGGGCTTCCACATACCCCCGCTCCCGAATATGGTGCAGGGCGTGGTCCTGATTGACCACCAGGGGAATGGCCCCGGCTGATCCGGGAGCCAGGGTGGCCATGGCCTGGGGCTGGGGGGTGTAGCGGGGTTCCCGGATGCGCACCGGGTCGTCCGCAAAGGAGGCCACCACCTTGTTCACATAATCCACCGGGCACAGGTGGCCGTATTTGCGTTCCAGAATGGCCCGCACAATGCGCCGGGCTTTATCCCGGCCCACGGGGGCTTTGCGGCCCAGGGTGTCCACCATCAGGTACGGGGGGTTGTCCCCCCCCGGTTCCACCGGGGTTTCGTAGGCTGTCCCGGCAATGGGCCTGGCCCCGAACCGCTCGTAAAACCGCAGCCGGGCAATGTTCTGGCGGCGAACCTTGGCATCCCGGCACAGGGCCGGGTCATCCGGCAGGCATTCGTAAAACAACCCAACCGATTTCAGCTGGGCCGCCTCCTCCCGCACTCTTTCATACAAGGCGGCCCCCACCCCGCCCCCCGCGCCGGGGGCGGTGGAAAGATAATCCAGATAGCAAAACCCCAGGTCCGGCAGGTGGTCCATCAGGGCCAACCCCCGCATCTGCCCCCGGAACCCCTCGGCCAAAAACAGCACCGCCCGGAACCGGTATTTCAGCGGGTCGTGAAGCTGGTCCAAAATGCGGGCCAGGTCCGCCTCGGTCAACCCGGAAAACTGAACCCGCAAAATTTTGTTCACCTCATCCAACGCCTGCCGGTTGGGCTCGGTAACGGCGTCAAAAATACGGCGGATGGTCAGCATGGTTCAGTCAGGTGAGAGAAAAAACAGAGTTGGCCGGGGGGACCCCTTTTGGGAATAACGCAGGAAAAGAATG
>JAOUFO010000341.1 GCA_029858165.1 Deltaproteobacteria bacterium
CGGTGCTGGTTGCTGGACAGGACCCCAAGAAGAAAGGCAACCAGCCAGCCTAAGGCGTTTGAAGCCGACAGGCGACACAACGCGGGGCTGTGCTGGTTGCTGGACAGGACCCCAAGAAGAAAGGCACCAGCCCGGCAAACGCCGCGTGGAGGCGCAAGCCGACAAGCGGAGGCCGGTGCTGGTTGCTGGACAGGACCCCAAGAAGAAAGGCACCAGCCCGGCAAACGCCGCGTGGAGGCGCAAGCCGACAAGCGGAGGCCGGTGCTGGTTGCTGGACAGGACCCCAAGAAGAAAGGCAGTTAGCCCGCCCCAAGGGGCCGCAAGGCCCATGGCGGCGCCAACTGCTGGCGCCCCCTCAATCCGGCTATTTGGCGGGCTTGCCCGGTGACGGGGATGCGGTGGATGATTGCTTGGCCTTCAAGGATTCCACAATATCCTTGGGGGGTTTTTGTTCAATGACCAATTCTTTAAAAAAGTGTTTGTTGTATTCTTTTTCACTCCCCCTTTTTTTGTGAATTTCCTCCTGTATGGCCAGCAGGTCGCTGAATTGTTTTGCCCGGTATTTCTTTCTTTTGTCCCGTTCTTCATGGCTTCTTTCCTGATTGTCCATAATCAGTTTGGCCATCCGCTTGCGTTGTTCGGCTTTTTCTCTGGCCAGCTTGGTGCGCACCTCTGATCCTTCATCCACCCGGCTTGTCCAAAATTTACGATAGGCCGCCTTGCGGGCCAACTCCCGTTCTTTCTTTTTATCCTGGGCGCCCCTGATTTTTTTATGGACCTGTGAATAAGCGGTATCCGGGTTTACGGTTTTTACCTCCTGGGCCAAGGCTCCATCAGGGAAACACACCCCCGCCGCCCCGCACAACAGCATGGCTCCCCAAAAAAAGCCGCGCCCCCCCTGGTTGTGATTTGGTGAAACATTCATGACAGACCGCCCTGTGTTTGATTTCCTTGCCAAACCCCTGGGTTTATCCTTACCTTTTTATCGGCGGACAGGCAAAATACTTGAAACCTCATTTTTAGGCTGATGTTCCCCTTTGGCTGTAAAAAATGCGTTTTCCCCACCTTATCCGTTTAGCCCTCATGATAAAACCCCTGCTGGAATGGATTCTCACCCGCACGGTTTCCGGCCTGATCCGGCTTTCGGGTCGGACCTCCCGCAAAATCTGGATCAACTGGAATCTGGTGGAATCCCTGGAACGGCAGGGAGTGCCGGTGATTTATTGCCTGTGGCACAACAACCTGATGTTTTTCACTTACGTCTTAAGAAACAAACGTCTGGGGGCCATGATCAGCCGCAGCCGGGACGGGGAGCGCATTGCCAAAGTTCTAAGCGGATTCGGGTTTTTGCCGGTGCGGGGTTCCAGTTCTTCCGGGGCTTCCGCGGCTTTGAGGGAATATGCCCGGATGATTCAATCGGGGGGCAGTGTGGCCATCACCCCGGACGGCCCCCGGGGGCCGCGCTATGTGCTTCAGCCGGGGGCGGTGGCCCTGGCCCGCATCACCGGCGCACCCATTGTGCCCCTGTGTTTTGCCGGATCCCGGTGTTGGCAAACCAAAAGTTGGGACCGGATGCGGCTGCCCAAACCGTTCAGCCGGGTGGCGGTGATGGCAGGTCCCCCCATTTTTGTGGAAAAACACACCGATGGGGAAACCGTCCGGCTGGAGGTGGAGGAAACATTGAGGAAGCTGGCCGCCCGGGCAGAACGGTTTGTGGGGGGAACCCTGCTGGAATCGGAACCGCTGCTGGCCCGGTCCGTGGATGAAAAACCAAACCGATAAGGGGCTGGAAGGAACCCTTTCCCGGTTTTCTGTTCCCTTTTGGGGAGCGGTTCGGTGCCCCAAAAACGATTTCCTTTGGGGGTTGCCCTATTTTGTTCCTTCCTGGCGGCGTTGCTCCCCCAGGTAGGCATATCCGGTTGTCATGCGGGCCATCACATAGGGCAGGGCCAGCCACCCCGCCACCGGCACCAGGGCCACCCCCACCGGCAGCAAACCCGTCTGGACCGTCCACCAGCCCAGCCCGGCCCGCAAGGAGCGCGGGTCCCCCCCTTGGGATTCCAGAAGGTTGAGATACGGCTCCCGTATTTCCCGCCCCAACAGAAACCCGTTGATCAACACCACCGCCGCCACCCCCGCCACCGGGATGAATCCCATCAGCAGCGACAACAGGGACAGCATCACCTGCCGCCCCCCTTTTTGCAGCGAATACCCTGCCCCGGCCCACCAACGCCCCCAACTGAGCGGGGGAGGGGGGTCCGCCACCGGCCTGAAATGGGCCGCCACCCGCGCCACCAGCCCGTCAAACCACAACCCGGATAATGCCAGGCTCAACACAAAAGAAAGCAACAGCACCGCCCCCAGCAACAACACCAAAAACAGCCACGCCGCCAGTTGGATCACAAACCCCACCAAACCCAGCCAGAACCCGGCACCCTCCCATCCGTGAGACAGCAACCCGTTGCCCCCGATCACCGGCTCCACAATGGCCTGATACAGCAGTACCAACCCGGTCAGCCCCACCCCCAAAAAGATCACATAGGTCATCCCCAGCATGGAGGACAGATACCCCTTCAGGCCGGGAACCTCCCGAAACGCATCACCTC
>JAOUFO010000340.1 GCA_029858165.1 Deltaproteobacteria bacterium
TGTTTAGCGTTTGCGGATGGTCAGCAACCCGCCTTTGTGGCTGGGAACCGCACCTTTGATGAGCAACAGGTTTTTTTCTGGGATCACTTTGGTGATTTCCAGGTTGAGGATCGTCACTTTTTCGGCGCCCATATGGCCCGGCATCCGTTTGCCGGGGAACACCCGGCCGGGAAATGTCCGGTTGCCGATGGAACCCGGCTGGCGGTGAAACCGGGACCCGTGGCCTCCGGGGCCTCCGGAGAACCCGTGTCGTTTGATAACCCCCTGGAATCCCTTGCCCTTGGATGTTCCGGTCACCTTTACTTTGTCACCGGCTTTAAAGATGGACAGGTCAATGATCTGACCCACCTTCACCTCCTGGATGTTATCGGCGACGAATTCCCTTAACACACGGGTAACCTTTTCAGCTTTGAAATGGCCTTTTTGGGGCTTCAATATATTCCGTTCCTTGGTGATGGGGTCATAACCCACCTGAACCGATTCGTAGCCGTCGGCTTCCTTGGTTTTCACCTGAATCACCGTTACCGGCCCCACCTCCACCGCGGTGACGGGAATTAAAGTGCCATCTTCGGTAAACACCTGGGTCATGCCGATCTTGCGGCCCAACAATCCGTTAATCATTTTGGTTTTGTCCTTACGCTTTTAAAAATGGATAGGTGCCCCCCAGGGCTTTACAATGGAAGCCGGAGAGCCGGGCCGCTGGAGGAATCCTCCATCCGCCGGGTCGGTCATGTCAGGCTGCGCCAACTTTTTTTAAGGCCAGGGCCGCGCGGGATTTTTTCCGGGCGGCGGCATTTTTATGAAGGATTCCCTTGGAGACCGCTTTGTCAATAGACTGATGCACCTTGGAAAGGTCCTCCTGACCATTTTTGACATCCTTGGATTCAATTTTCTTGGAGAAAGCTTTTAAAGCGGTGCGCAAGGCGGAGGTCAATGAATTGTTCCGCAGGTTCCGTTTGATGTTTTGTCTGGCCCGTTTAAGGGCCGATTTATGATTTGCCATGGATGATCCGAACTTCCCTGAATGAGTGTCAGCCGGTTGCTGGTTTAGGCCCCTGGGGGCCGGTCAAAAAAAATCAAAATGCGTTCATCAAATGTTCCAGGGTATTTCCCCGGATACGGACGGTGTGGTCCTGGCTGTTTGCTATGGGTCCGCGGTTGCCGTTTGTCTGGCCTCCCTGCGGAGGGTTGCCGGGTTCCAGGAGGTTTCTGGTCTCCGGGCTGTCCGCCGCCATCCTGTCGGATGGGTCCAGCCAGACGCTGATCACGTCAAAACGGGGCTGGCGGGGGGCCTTCAGTACGGTAAGGCAGTAAAATTCTCCCAGGCGGCGCAGGCGGGCCTGTTTGGCCCGGGTCACCGAAAGGGATGGATGAAGCGGGGTGTCGGCCATCCGGGATTTTACCTCTACAAATACCACATATTCCCCCTGGGCCGCCACCAGATCAATTTCTCCCAGGCGGCAGCGGAAATTCCGTTCCAACAACCGGTACCCTTTTGATTCCAGCCAAACGGCGGCCAGTGCCTCCCCCCGGTCCCCGGTCTGCTTTTTTCCCGGTTTATGATCCGCCGGGTTCTCGTGTTCCATTATGGGGCATCCCCCCCTGTCCCCCTAAAGCTGAGCCGGTGAATGGGGCTGGTCCCATGCAACCGGATGGCCTGCCGATGGGCCTGGGTGGGATACCCCTTGTGGATTTCAAACCCCCATTGGGGATAGCGTTCGGCGTAGGCCGCCATGATTTTATCGCGGGCTGTCTTGGCCAGCACCGAAGCCGCCGCGATGGTGATGGATCGGGAATCCCCCCGGACCACCGTTGCCAAAGGCTGCCCCACCGTCGGGGGCCGGTTGCCGTCCACCAGCACATAATCCGCGCCCGGTTGCAATGCGTTTACCGCCCTGGCCATGGCCTCAAGGGTGGCCTGCAAAATGTTGATCCGGTCTATCACATCATGAGTCGCCGCCGTGACCCGCCAGGCCACCGCCCGGGCTTTGATTTCCTGTTCTGCCGCCTGCCGCCCTTTGTGGGTCATTTTTTTGGAATCATCCAGTCCCGGAGGACCCTCCCACCCCTGCGGAAGAATCACCGCCGCCGCCACCACCGGTCCGGCCAGGGGGCCGCGGCCGGCCTCATCCACTCCGGCAATCCGGCAAAAACCGAGGCGCTTAAGCCTTGTCTCCAACTCCAGGTTTGGCACTTTCCCTCTCTTGGATGCGGGCCTTTTTGCCGCTCAGGTTGCGCAGGTAATACAGCTTGGCCCGCCGCACCCGGCCGGATCGCATCACCTCAATGGATTCAATGCGGGGGGAATTGGTGGGAAAAATCCGTTCCACGCCGAAACCCTGGGTCACCTTGCGCACGGTAAAAGTGGCGCTCATGGAATCCGTCCCCATGTGCTTGCGGATCACCAACCCGATGAAGGACTGGATGCGTTCTTTTTCTCCCTCACGGATGCGGTAGTTCACCTTTACGGTGTCTCCGATGGCCATGGAGGGAAGATCCTTGCGAACCTGGGCGCTGTCTATCCATTGAATCAGGGGGTGTGTCATCGTTTTAATCGCTTTCTTGGTCTTATCACTTTTTTGTTGTTTTAAAATCGCCTTCCGGCT
>JAOUFO010000342.1 GCA_029858165.1 Deltaproteobacteria bacterium
ACCACCAGGGTTGGAGTGGATTCAAGGCTGATGGCTACGGCCTTCATCCGGGCCTGAAATAATTTTTGTTCAACCCATTCCGATTCCGCCTCTTTTTTGTAAATCTCCCCCAATCCGGCAGACCGTGCCAAATATCCCACCACGCCGGGGTCGTTGATGTTCACCCCCTGATTGAAATGGGCGTCAAAAATCAGGTCTTTCACCAGTTCCGCCTTGCCCATTTTTTCGGCCAAAAAATAAAGCCGGGGAGCCAAATCGGTATCTCTGGAGGAGACAACCGGTATACCCACATATTTGATTTTACCCTTGAATTTTAGCAAAAAAGGCTTGATAGCATCGCGGAAATGGTTGCAATGGGGACAGGAAAAGCTGAAGTACTCTTCCACCAAAACCACGGACAACGAATTCGGTTTGGGCAAATCTCCCACTTTTTCAAACTGCCCCTGGAAGTCCGCAAAAGCGGTGCTGGCAAATGGAATGCAAAGCATGAATAAGAAAAATTTTTTTAAGCCGGTCATTTGGTTTCCTGAAGAATGAAGTCTGTTCTAAAAAAGGTTGAAAAATTTTATAGATGAACGGGTTAGCGGCCGACAGCTTAACTCAGGAAGGTTTCCTTCCCCAGGAAACGGGCGATATTGCAAACCACCTTTGAAGTCAAACAGCTGATGGAAACGGTATGATTCCTTTTAAAAAAATTAAGACGGTGATCCTTGATGTGGCGTATGCTTTTGAAAAACAGGAAGGAATGGAGGAAGCCACTGATTTAATATGGAATCTTTTAGACCGAGATTATCAGGTTTTTTTGGTTTCCTCAAACCAAAACCACAATCTTTCCAAAGAGAATTTCAGCCATCCCAGGTTAACAATCCAAACCGAAATGCCGCAAAATCCGGATAATCTCCCGGTTGATTCACCCTTGATGCTCCCACAAGCTCTTTGGGTGACCGACCATCCGCCAACCCAAAAATGGCTCATGGCTGAGCAAAAGTATCTGGTTCACAAAAATGAAATTTCAGAAAATTTACTGACACAGCGGGTTGTTCACTTGTCAGAATTGGCTTGGTTGTTGGACCCAAGCCTGTATTCCATGGCCCATGTATTGGATTGTATCAGGGACAAGCTTGAAAAACCCCCCGGAAAATCCTTAATCGTCGCTATCGGAGGGCCGCCGAAAAGTTTCTATGAGCGGTTTGGCCTGGGGCTGAAAGATTATTTGGAATCTCAGGAGATTTCCCTGGTTGAAACCGTTGATATGGCTCATTTTTTAAAAACCGTAGATGAGGTGATGGAATCTCCCCCGGAAAGCGGGCCTTGGCATCATGGGGAAATAAGAGATTGGTTATTGGAAACAATTTTGAAACCGGCCGGATCGGGAGACAAGATTTTGATTGAAAATGGCCCCCCATTGTTTTCATCTGAATTGGAAACCCTGTTTCCTTTTTTTCTGGCACCCGGCTCGGTTTTGATTTTATATGGGGAGATGGTTTTTCAAAAAGAAATCCAACCCTTGATTGATATTTCGGTTTTGGTGGAGTGCTCAGACACAGAAATCACCCGACGGCTTTATGAATTTTCTGAAGGCATCCATTTTGAACCGAAATTCACCACAGCTTATCAGGAAACGTCCGGAAAAATTTACAACAAATATCTATTGGAAAATCAAGTGGCGGCCAAAGTGGATGTAAGGCTGGATTCCTCCTTATTGGGCGTGTTTGTTTTGAAAGATGAATAGCAAACAGATTGTGACCTTTGCATAGCTCGTTTTTCCCCCCCTGTCCCCCTTCCCAAAGGGAAGGGGGACAACACTGAATGGAGGCCTGCGGCCCCAGAAAAAGCAAGGCATCACCCAGCCTAAAAATCTTATTTTTCTTGACAGTTTGATCGGTAGGCAGAAGAGTGGGCTTTGTTTGTCTAACACCGTTAAAATTCATGGCTGTGGCGCACCTTAACTGCAATGACATGTGGAACCCCAAATAATATATCTGATTGAGCATGGATCCTATCTGATCATCCTGCTTTATTTGTTGGGGGCCGGGCTGGGGCTTCCGTTGCCGGAAGACATCGCCTTAATCACCATTGGGGTGTTGCTGGAAAGAGGGATCATGACCATCGGCCCGGCTACTGTTTTGGTTGTGGTGGGGGTGTTGGGTGGAGATATTTCCATATTTTTAATGGCTCGCCGCTGGGGTCCCCTGGCCTATCAGCACAGGGTTATCAGCCGGATATTGCCGCCGGAAAGGCGGGAATACCTGGAAAACCTTTTTGAACGGTATGGCGGCAGGGTGATTTTTGTTGCCCGTCAGTTGGCTGGGATTCGGGCGCCGGTGTTTGCCATGGCCGGAATACACCGTATGCGGGTGCGTTCGTTTATCATTTGGGACAGCTTGGCTTTGTTGGTTAGCGGACCTTTGTGGGTGGGGCTTGGATTTTTCTTTTCCAACCGTTTGGATGAAGCCTTGAGGGATGTTCATTTGGCTAAAAAATACGGATTGATGGGATTGTCCGCATTGCTGGTATTGGGGCTGGGCTACTGGCTGTTCAAACGGAAGGTGTTGCCCCCCTCAGTCAAAGAAAAACAATTGAAACAATCTACGGATATTTCA
>JAOUFO010000035.1 GCA_029858165.1 Deltaproteobacteria bacterium
GGGGGGGTATCGTTGCTGGGGGTGGATTCCGCCCACTGCCCGAATGACCTGCGCCAAACCGCCTGGACCCGGCTGGCCGGGGGCAACAAACCCCGCCACTTAAGCAACATCGCCCGCACCATCCATCTGGAAGGGCTGCCGGGGGTGTTTTCCATGATGCTCAACCGGGCCGCGGAACACATCCCCGGCAGAATGGTGGTGGAACTCCCCCACTTTTAAAACCCCCATCCCAAAAAAACATGGCCCCCAGGGAACTTAGACCCATTGCAGAATCCCAGTTGGAACTGTCCGAAATCGTGGGGGAGGAATCCATGGCGGGACAGCCTTTGCATGCCGGACGCATTCTGGCGTTGATGGACATGGTGGCAGGCAGGGTATCGGCCTGGCATGCCCGGTCGGCGGTGGCCACCCTTTCCTTTGACCGGGTGGACCTTACCCACGCCATCCTGCATCAGGACCTGGTGCGTTTGGAAGGGCGGCTGATTTCGGTGGGCCGCTCATCCATGGTGGTGGATGTGCGGGGCACCAGCCAAAGCTGGCTGAGCCGGGAGTTCAAACCGGTGCTCCATTCGTTTATCACCATGGTGGCGGTGGACGGCCAGGGGGTTCCCGATAAAAACATTCCGGGGTTGAAGTTCCAGACCCCCCAGGAAGAGCGGATTCAGGCGGAGGTGGAACGACGCAGGCGGATGACGGCCCAATGGCTGGCCGAACAGGAGGCCCTGGATGGCCGCGGGGATTTTACGGTGGAGGAGGTGGAAGAACCGGATTTGAACCGGGCCAAACAAAACTTTGTGCCCCCGTCCCAAACCGAAGTGACGGTCCGACGGCAGTTTCTGCCCCGCCACATCAACATCAACGGCACCATTTTTGGGGGGGAGATTCTGTTGTGGATGGACAAGGTGGCCACCCATACCGCCAGGGGGTTCACCCGCAACCGGAACATGGTGACCATCGCCATGAACCGCATTTTTTTCAAACAGCCCATTTACACCACCGATCTGGTGGAAATGACCGCCCGGGTGGTGTATGTGCGCCGCTATACCCTGGAGGTGGAAATCAACGTCAAGCTGCGCAGAATATCCGGGGAGGAATTGTCCTCCCATTCCGGGTTCTTTACGGTGTTGAACACCTCTCCCAGGGGAGAAAAAATGGCCATTCAAACCGGGTTGCTGTTAACGGAGGAAGACCAGGACAGCCTGCGGCGGTATCAAAAAGCCCGCCTGCGCCATGAATTCTGGGCCAGCCACCGGGAATCCTTCTTTCCCTGAATCTGCGGCCCTTGGGGGGGGTGTCAACTGGGCATGGGAACCATGGGGGCCAACCCCCATATTTCCTCATCGGGCAGGGGAACCATGGGATACAGGTTGAAAGGCTCTCCCCTCAGCAGTTCGGCCACCTTGATGAACCCTCCCACCAGATCATCCAGATGTTTGGGGGGCTGTTTCATGGCAAACAGGGTGGTATGGTGGGGTCTTAAATTGGACAATTCGGTCAATTCCGGCACACTCATCAGCGGAAACGCCTTGGTGCGCTCCACATACCGGTTGAAAGCCAGGGGTTGGGTGGAACGGTTGTGGATGACCCCCACCATCCGGGCCGGGTAATGGTATTCGTATCCCCCGATCAACACGGCCCGCATCAGCCGGTTGAGTACAAACAGCGATTCGGCGGTTTCCTCCGTCACCCCCACCACCCAGCGGGTTTTGCGGATCAGCGGCAACAGCACCCCGTCAAACCGGTCGTCCCCCACATCCAACAGAATCTGTGCGTACCCCTCCCCCAGGCGGTGGATTTTCAGGTAATGGAACATTTCATCAAACACCCCCCCGTAACTGCCGGAAAGCAAAGGGGAAGGCCCCAGTTCCATGCCATCCAGGTAGGGGGTGACCGGGGTCAGAATATCCGCGGGGGTGACTTTCAGATAATCAAACCGGTGGGTTTCCAGGGCTTCCATCAGAGAGCTTTTTTTGGTCCCCGTCACCGCCCGTCCCACATCCTGTTTCTGGTCACAGCCTATCAGCAGGGTTTTTACCCCCAGATAACTGAAAGCCATGGCGATATGGGCCGCCACAAATGTTTTGCCGGAGCCGCTTTTGCCCAAAATGGCGGTGAGTTTGGTCATTGGGGGGGCACGCTTTGGGGGGCCTCGGCCTCTTTGGTCAGGTCTTTTTCAAAATACCGGGCATACACCCCCCGCCGGTCCGTAAAACGGATTCCGTACACATTGGATTGAATCATCGCCTGATAATACACCAGTTCCACGGTGCCCTTCCACCCTTCGGTGATGTGCTTTTTCAAGGTGACCTTGACGGTGTCCCCGGGCTGGAACTTCGGGTTTTTGGCCGGAGGACGGGGGCAGATTTCCAGATAATTGGAGGTATCCCCCCGGCACATCCAATGGGCCAGAACAATCACCCCCAGCCGGGCGGACCCCCCATGGGTGCGGGCATACATTTCGGGGTCCTGGGCGGTGCGCACCACCTGGGTTTTGCAGTCTTTTCTTTTGGATACCCGGCATTCGTACAGGTCTGTCACTTCCAGTTCGTAGGCCCGGTATTCCGCGTGGGCCAGCTTAGGAATCAGCCCAAACAGCCCGATTCCCAGCAACATAAATACAAAACGGTTCATTTTTTGGTGTTGTTGAAGGTGGCGCCCTCAAAATTGGCCAGGCCGGTTTTGGCCTGCATCAAAAAGGAATGGTCAAAATTCACCTGGGAAAAGTTCCCTTCCTCCATAAAAGCGCCCCGCAGATTGACCCCGTTCATCAGGGCCTGTCTGGCATTGACCCGCAAGAAATGTGCCTGTTCCAGATTGGATTTGGTAAACACCGCGTTTTGCAGCTCGCTGCCGAAAAAATTGGCCATTTTTGCCTGGCATCCCCGTATTTTGGCGTTGTCCATATCGGTCATGCTGAAATTGGACCCGGCCAGAACCGACATATCCAACACCGCCCCCCGGAAAGAGGATCCGGAAAAATCGGTTTTCATCACCCGCATTTTCTCCCCCCGAATATCATTGAACAGGCTGAGAATCAGGTGGGAATCACGGATATGGGCCCCCTTGAAAACAGCCCCGGAAAAATCGGCCAGTTGGCTGCGCACCCCCATCAGAATGGCATGAATCAGGTTGGCCTCCGCCGCCAGGGTCAGGTTCAGTTTGCAATTCATCCAGGTGGATTCCTGAAAATCAGCCCCCCGCAAATCGGCCTTGCTGAAATTGCATTGTTTGAACACCGATTCCCTTAAGTGGGCCTCGTGGAGGTTGGCCCCTTCAAAATTGCATTCCACAAATTCACCGGCGGCCAGCACCGCCCGGCCCAGTTGAGCGTTTTTAAGACTGCAACGACACAACAGTGCCCCGGCCAAAGAAATATCGGTCAGATCGGCTTCTTCCAGGCTCAGCCCGTAGAGCCGCTCCTGGGGCTTGATCATTTCTATCAGGGCTTCTCGGGTGATGGGTGCCATGTCTCCGCCGTCGGTTGGGAAGGATTGCCTTAAAACGGCATTTTGCCTTCGTGCTGCAATTTATAAATGGCGAGGGATTCCTCGTAGGGATGGGGCTTCACCGTACCGTGGGCCGCCTTGAACGCCACCCCCTGCAACGGGTTGCTCAATTTGACTTTGTATTTCCGCACGGTGATATGAACCCCGGGGTAAGCCGTGTTCACCACCAGAATGATCCCTTTTTCATCGGAGGATTCGTTGACCATGGACTGCAATTCATAAAACTCCCCCACGGATTGGTGGAGGTCCCTCCGGGCTTTTACGGCCGCTTCCAGCATCCGGTTGAAGGTGGACAGTTTTTCATCCGGCAGCGGACCTTTGGCCACCCGCTCCTTTTGTAGCAGAAACAGATTTTTGCTGAATTTGTCAAAGGTGACCTGATTGCGCTCCATGGTGATTTGCAGGGTATCAAACTGCTGGCTGAGAGAAAGCCCCAGCCCCACCTCCACCTCGGTGATCACCTCTGCCTTTTCACTGCCCAGATTGGGGGTCCATACCATATCCCCGGCCCGCAGAGTGCCGCCGCTGATAAACCCGTCGGGAGGTTTGACCACCCGGATGGTGTGGCCGGCCTGCACATCGGTGTTGATGATGTATTCCTCGGAAGTCACATTTGTCCCGGCCTTTACATTGCCGTCTGAAATAAACCTGGCATCCACCGATCCCATGGCCTCCAGGGTGCTTCCCATCACCCCCCCGCGGATGACGATATTCCCTTTGCTTTTGATGGTGGCCTTGCCCACCGTGCCCAGAATTTCCACCCCTTGACCGCCTTCCACCACAAACCCGTCATCCACATTTCCCAAAATGTTGATCACTCCGTGAAACCGGACATTGCCCGAGGCGGCGTTGACCGAATCCACCCGCAACACATCCTCCACCGACAGTTTGCCCCCTTCGGTGACAATAAACCCGGCGGCGGTAGAGACAATCTGTTGGCCGTCCTCGCTTAAAGCCACATTGCGTCCCAGCTTGAAATTGGCCGCCTTGCCCGGCTTGGCAATCAGTTCATGGCCAAACACATCAAACCCGTCCTCCCCCCTGGTGGGCTGGGTAACCAGGGCGATGGCCTCCCCTTCGGCCACCGACCGGACCAGATTCAATTCTCTAAGGTTCACCCGTTTGGCGGTCAGGTCCGGACCTTGATCCGGGTGGAGGATTTCCAGACCACCATCCCGCCCCTGCACCATGGGTTTGCCCCGGGCGATAACCACCGGTTGGTTATCCAGTTTTTCCAGCACCGCCCGCTGGATTTCATTGTACAAAATGCCAGCCGCCACCCCGGCCCCCTGCATGGCCACCTTGATCAAGGCCGGGTTTAAGGCCGCCTGGCCTTTTTGGGGGGGAATCAAGGTGAGCACCGCCTCCTGGCCATCCTTGATCACCTCCACATCCGCCTCGTAATTGGTGGATTCCCGGGTGGTCAAGGGTTCAAATTCTCCGCTGGCCCGACGGACGATATCAAACAGGTGTTCAGGACGGTAGGTGGTCCCCCTTTCCTTCAAGGCTTTTTGGATTTCAGAAATAGGGGGTTTGCGCCCCTGGTCATCGGCGGAAACCCGGACCATCACATGGGATTGGGTGATTTTGATTTCAAACTGGGGTGTGGTCGTCACCGGGCTCCCTGGTGGATAGCGGTAAGGAAGGGCGGCGGATCAATCCCGCCGGGATTCGGCCAAGGCTTTTTTGGACAATTGTTTCGGGGCGTGGGGGCGGTCAAACCGGGAAATCTCCTCGGCGGTCAGCTTCCGGGACTGACCCGGCTGAAGGTCATCCAGCCCCACCGGCCCCACCTGGAACCGTTTGATTTTTTCCACCCGATGGCCCATGGTCATAAAAAACTTTTTGATATGGTGTTTGATTCCCTCCCGCAACACAACCTCCATCCATGTTTTCTGGTTGATGGTGTGAAGAATGCGGGCTTGTATTTCCTGGCGGCGCTTGCCGTCCAACACCGGTTCCTGGGCCTGCCGGGCCAATGCGGCGGGGTCCACCAGCCCTTTCACTTTCACCAGATACACCTTGTGCACCCCGTGGGAGGGATGGGCCACCCGCTGGGCAAATTCCCCGTCGCTGGTGAGCAGCATCAGCCCTTCCGCATCGTAATCCAACCGGCCCACCGGCACCAGCCGCTGGCGGGTGGGGGGAAAATAATCCTTGATGGTGGGGCGCCCCTGGGGGTCACTTAAGGTGCTGACACACCGTTTGGGTTTGTAAAAGGCCCACACCTCCCGGACCGTGGGGGGGGTAAGCCGCACTGTTTGGCCGGATATTTCCAACCGGTCCTGCCCCGGCATCACCTTTACCCCCATTTCGGTCACCACCTGACCGTTGACCCGCACCAGCCCCTGGCGGATCAGATTTTCAGCTTCCCGACGGGAGGCCAGCCCTGCATCAGCCATGGCCTTTTGCAAACGAACGGCGGATGAATTCATGTTTTTTTCTGCCCTGACCAGCGGTTTTTCGGCGGTGTCCGTTGGACGGAAGAGGGTTGTTGGTGCATCAACGCCTCCCGGGCTGCGGCCTGTTCGGCCTGTTTTTTGGTTTTCCCTTCTCCCTTTCCCCATAGTTCGTCTTTCAGATACACCCCCACCAGGTACCGCTTATCGTGGTCCGGCCCTTCTTCCCGCAAAACCTGGTAGGTCACGGTGTTTTTATACTGTTTCTGGGCCAGTTCCTGCAAATTGGTTTTATAATCCACCTGGCCCGCTGATTCATCCAACCCTTCCAGCCGGGAGGCAAACAACCGGCGGACCACCTTAAACGCCTCATCCATGCCGCATGCCGATTTGCTGTCCAGATACACGGCTGCCAGGACCGCCTCCAAGGCGTTGGACAACAGAGAGTCTTTTTCCCGGCCTCCGTTGCGTTCCTCCCCCCGGCCTATTTGAAGGCAATCCCCCAAGTGAAGTTTGCGGGCCACCATGGCCAGAGAAGGCTCACTGACCAGCCCGGCCCGCATTTTGGAAAGCTCTCCCTCCCGGACACCGGGGTATTTTTCCATCAGCAAATCGCTGATCACCAAATCCAGCACGGCATCCCCCAAAAATTCAAGGCGTTCGTTATCAGCCCAGGCCTGAGAGGCGGAGGGCGGCTGGTTTTCGTTGACATAGGATTTATGGGTGACCGCCTGACGGAACAAGGCCTGGTCCTGGAACCGGTAATTCAGGTTGGATAAAAGTTTTTCTTCTGCCGGAGCAATCGGTTCCATCCTGGCCGGATTCCTGGGAAGTTGATGGACCGGCGGATTGCGCCGGCTGAATCCACTGGAAGAAAACTCCAGGCCAAGGGGCACCGGGGGTCAACCCGCTGGATTGGTTTGTGGCAGAGTTACCGTAAATGTGGAGCCTTTGCCTTCCTGGCTGGTGACATCTATTTTCCCTCCATGGCCATGCACAATGTCCATCACAATCTTCAGCCCGATGCCCATCCCCCCCCCTTTGAAAGCATTTTTGGATGTGTGATGGTGCAGGGCATCCCCCACTTCATAAAACATCTGGAAAATATTTTCCAGTTCTCCCTGGGGAATTCCGATGCCGGTGTCGGAAACTGAAATCAAGGCCTCCCCCTGGGGGGAAAGCCCTCCTTCCACCGCAATGCTTCCCTGGTTGGGCGTAAACTTGATGGCGTTTTGCAGCAACTCCCGCGCCACTTTTTTCAATTTGGTGCGGTCCCCCTGGATTTCCAACTGAGGCGGGATATTCAGGGTCAGGGTTTGGAGGCGGTCTTTCAACACCAGTTCCAACTCTTCGGCCACATCCTCCCATATTTCCCGAAGACCGAACCGGGTGAGTTCTATTTTCAGTTTCGCTGTGCTGGACCCGGCCAGATCATGCATTTGAGTGACGATTTCGTTTAAATGCTGAGAGGATCGGACAATGATGTTGAACAGGTGCTCCTCTTCCTTGCCCTTGAATTCGGGGGCCAGCATTTCCACAATGTTGTTGATGACACCCACCGGGGTGCGCAGTTCGTGACTGGTGATGGTGATAAATTTTTCTTTGATCTGATTGAGTTCTTCCAGGTCCCTGGTTTTGCGCAACAGCCGCAGATTCTCCTGCTGGGCCTGGATTTTCTCAAAACACTTCTTCACCACAAATTCGGCCCGGTTAAAACTGATGGGCTTGGTGATAAACTCGTAGGCCCCGGCTTTGATCATCTCCACCGCCAGTTCTATGGTTCCCTGGCCGGTGGTGACAATGATTTCCAGGTTGGGCTGCTCGGCCTTCAGGATGTGGACCAGTTCCTGACCGGTGATTTCGGGCATGGTCAGATCGGTAATCATCAGATCATAGGGTCTGGCCCGGGCCATATCCAGCCCCTGCCTCCCGTTTTCGGCCAGGTCCGCCTGATATCCCCACCGTTTTAAAAACCGGTCCCAAATCATGCGGATGGGTGCTTCGTCCTCCACCACCAGGATATTGGGCGTGATTTCCATGAAATTTCTCTGGATTTGATGAATAAGGTAAAAAAAAATGAACGGCCTGTTTCCGCAATCGGAGAAGGCCGGGGGGAACCCTTTTGGGATCATCCTCCCGATCAGGGGCCAAAAACGGTTTGAAAACTTTGGGATGACTGATCCTCAAGGGCAACCAGCCAATTGAAAGCACCTTTTCTATCTTAAATCATACGCTGAATCTAAAAAAAAGGGTGGCACGTTTTTTTCCAGGGTTTTAGGGTCTCTTTCCGTTGTCCGGCCCGGGCGCAAAGCCGGACTCTCCGGGGGATACAGCCGGGCAAAAAAAAAGGAGGCCGGACAAAAGCCCAGCCTCCCGTCCGGTATCCAGGGCAGTCCTAATCAGGCTGAACCATGGTCAATTTCAGCTTGCCCCGTTTGTCAAAACCAATCACCTTTACCGTGACGATATCCCCTTCGGAGAGGACATCAGAGACGTTCTCCACCCGTTCAGGCCCCAATTGGGATACATGCACCAGACCGTCGGTTCCGGGGGTGAGTTCCACAAACGCCCCGAAGTCCATGATCTTTTTGACCGGGCCGGTAAACACCGCCCCCACCTCAATTTCAGCGGTCAGGGATTTGACGATTTCCAGAGCCTCATCCACCGCGGCATGGTTGACGCTGGATATGGACACCACCCCGTCATCGTTCACATCCATTTTCACCCCGGTTTTTTCTATAATGCCTTTGATCACCTTGCCGCCGGGGCCGATCAGGTCCCTGATTTTGGCCGGGTTGATTTTCATGGCAATAAAGCGGGGGGCAAACTTGGAAAGAGTGGCCCGGGGGGCGTTGATGGATTTTTCCATGATGGACAGAATGTGCATCCTGCCTTCCAGGGCCTGGGCCAGGGCGTCCTCCAGTATTTTTTCGGTAAGACCCGCCACCTTGATATCCATCTGAAGGGCTGTAATGCCCTTGCGGGTTCCAGCCACCTTGAAATCCATATCTCCCAGGTGGTCCTCATCCCCCAGAATATCGGAAAGGATGGCGGTTTTGTTGTTGTCCTGAATCAGCCCCATGGCGATTCCTGCCGCATGGGTGGGAATGGGCACCCCGGCATCCATCATGGCCAGGGATGCGCCGCATACCGAGGCCATGGAAGAGGAACCATTGGATTCCAGAATTTCGGATACCACCCGGAGGGTATAAGGAAAGCTTGCCTTGGGGGGCAGCAGGGCGGTCACACTTTTTTCGGCCAGATACCCATGGCCGATTTCCCGGCGGCCCGCGCCGCGCATGGGGGATACCTCACCCACCGAAAAACCGGGGAAGTTGTAATGGAACAGGAAATCCCGGAAATGAACCCCTTCCAGGGTGTCCATCAGTTGCTCATCATCTCTGGCCCCCAGGGTAACGGCCACCAGAGCCTGGGTTTCCCCGCGGGTAAACAACGCGGAACCGTGGGAACGGGGCAACACACCGGTTTCTATGGTGATGGGGCGCACTTCGTTCAGCTTGCGGCCGTCTATCCGTTTGCCTTCGTTTAAAATCATCCGGCGCATTTCAGATTTTTTCAGGCTGGAGAAAATATCCTTGATCTCCTTGGCATCCTCCGCGGTGTGTTTTTCCGGGTCAAACACCGAATCCTTCAATTCCGCCGCCAGGGAATCCAAAGCGTCGTACCGTTCCATTTTTTCCTGGATGCGCAAGGCTTTATCCAGCCTGCCTTTTACAAACCCTTCCACCGCTGTTTGCAACTGGGGGTTTGTCACTTTGGCTTCCACAACCCGCTTGGGCTTGCCAGCCAGTTTGGCCAGTTCCACCTGGGCCTGAATCACCGGCTGCATGGCCTTGTGGGCGGTCATAATGGCTTCCAGGGCCACTTTTTCATCCACTTCGTGGGATTCCCCTTCCACCATCAAAATGGCGTCGGCGGAGCCAGCCACAAAAAAGTTCAGGTCTCCCCGTTTGGTCTCGGCGGGGGTGGGGTTGATGACAAACTTTCCATCCACCCGGGCCACCCGTACTCCGGCCAAGGGCCCTTCAAAGGGAATATCGGATACACACAAGGCGGCGGAGGCCCCGATCATGGCAGCCACATCCGGACCGTTTTCGTGGTCGGTGGACATCACGGTGGCAATCACCTGGGTTTCGCACTGGTAGTTTTTGGGAAACATCGGGCGGATGGGGCGGTCAATAAACCGGGAAGTCAACGTCTCTCCCTCGGTCAACCGACCTTCCCGCCGAAAAAAGCTTCCGGGAATCCGGCCGGCGGCGTACATTTTTTCCACATAGTGGACAGACAAGGGGAAGAAATCCAATCCGGGACGGGCGTTTTTTTCGGCCGTGGCGGCCACCAGAACCATGGTGTCGCCGTAGCGCACCACCACAGCGCCGCCCGCCTGACGGGCCATTTTGCCGGTTTCCAGGGTGATGGTGCGGCCACCCAATTGTGCGGTAACAGAATGCATGTGTGAAATTCTCCCGTGGAAGGGTTGTTGGAGGACACCCCCTTCAAACCCTTTTGGGATCCAAACAACCCTTTTTCCCCATGGGGGGGCGGGCAAGCCGCCTTGAAAGGTTTGTTTGCATCCCAAAGAAAAAAGTTTGAAGAACGGTTCCTTGGGGTGGCTGCCCCCCAGGTGAAGGATTACTTCCTGAGGTCCAGCCGTTTGATGATTTCCTTGTACTTATCCGAGTTGGTGTTGTGCAGATAATCCAACAAACGACGGCGGCGGGCCACCATTTTCAACAGTCCCCGGCGGGAATGGACATCCTTCGGATGGGTCCGAAAATGGTCGGTGAGGTAGACGATTTTGGCCGACAGCAGTGAAATCTGGACTTCGGGGGAACCGGTGTCTTTGTCTTCCCGGGCGTATTCTTTGATGATTTCGGTTTTGCGTTCAGGGGTCAGCATGGTGCTAAAA
>JAOUFO010000343.1 GCA_029858165.1 Deltaproteobacteria bacterium
CGATGCGGAAAATCTGGCCCGCCAGACCGAGCAGTTTTTGGACCGTCTGCCCCGCAACGCCCCGGCAGGCACCCCCCCCTATGTATCCAAAAAGTTGCAGATGGTGGTGCAGCGGGCGGAGCGGGAAGCCGTCTCCATGGGGGATGAATACACCAGCAGCGAACACATGCTGCTGGCCCTGGTTCTGGAGCGGGGGGGAGAGGCTTACGAAATGCTCCAGGCCAGGGGATTGCAGCGCAAAACGGTGATGGAGTTTATCAAAAGTCTGCGGGGCAACCAGCCCATTGTGGATAAAGACCAGGAGCAGACCTTTAATGTTTTGGACCGGTTTTGCGTGGACCTGGTGGCCAGCGCCTTAAACGGCAAACTGGACCCGGTCATCGGCCGGGATGAGGAGGTGCGCCGGGTGATTGAGGTGCTTTCCCGCCGCAGAAAAAACAATCCGGTGCTGATCGGAGAGCCGGGAGTGGGAAAAACCTCCATTATAGAAGGGCTGGCCCAGCGGATTGTTTCCGGGGATGTGCCGGAGACCCTGCGCAACAAGCGGGTGATGAGCCTGGACCTGGGGGCACTGATTGCCGGGGCCAAGTACCGGGGGGATTTTGAGGACCGGTTGAAGGCCCTGGTGCGGGAAATAGAGGATTCCGAAGGCAACATCATTTTGTTCATTGATGAACTGCACACCCTGGTGGGGGCGGGGGGGTCCGACGGGGCCATAGATGCATCCAACATGTTAAAGCCCGCCCTGGCCCGCGGCACTCTGCGTTGCGTGGGGGCCACCACGCTGGCCGAATACAAAAAATACATAGAAAAGGATGCCGCCCTGGAACGCCGGTTTCAACAGGTGTGGGTGCGGCAGCCGGATGTGCCCCTGACCATCGCCATTTTGCGGGGGCTGAAAGAAAAATATGAGGTACATCACGGCATCCGCATCAAGGATTCGGCCATTGTGTCCGCCGCCACCTTGTCGGACCGCTACATCACGGACCGGTTTCTGCCGGATAAGGCCATAGACCTGATAGACGAGGCCAGCGCCAAACTGTGCATAGAAATTGATTCACTGCCCACCGAAATAGACCAGGTGGACCGAAAAATCATGCAAACCGACATTGAATGCACCGCCCTGCGCCGGGAGGAGGACAAAACATCCCAGTCCCGGCTGGCGGAACTGGAAAAATCCCTGGCCAAACTCCGCGCAGAAAGCGAATCCCAAAAAGTGGCCTGGAGAAAGGAAAAAGAGTTTATCCAGCGGCTGCGCCAGTTGAAAGAAGAGATAGAACACACCCGCCAGCAGGAACAGGAAGCTCAGCGCTCAGGAGACCTGGAACTGGCCGCCCGGCTGAAATACGGGGTGCTGGACGAACTGAACCGGGAATTGAACCGGGCCAATGAACAACTGGAAAAATCGGGCAAACAGCGTTTTTTGCGGGAGGCGGTGGATGCGGAGGACATCGCCGCGGTCATATCCCGTTGGACAGGGATTCCGGTGGCCCGCATGCTGGAGGGGGAAAAGGAAAAATTGCTGCGAATGGAAAAAGAGCTGGGAAAACGGGTGGTGGGGCAGGAGGAAGCGTTGGTGGCGGTGGCATCTGCCATCCGGCGCTCCCGGGCAGGCATTCAGGACCCCAACCGGCCCATCGGATCGTTTGTGTTTGCCGGGGCCACCGGGGTGGGCAAAACCGAGCTGGCCCGCGCCCTGGCGGAGTTTTTGTTCAATGATGAGCGCAACATCATCCGGCTGGATATGTCGGAATACATGGAAAAACATTCCGTGGCCCGGATGATCGGGTCTCCTCCCGGATATGTGGGGTTTGACGAGGGGGGATACCTCACTGAGGCGGTCCGCCGCCGCCCTTACGCGGTGCTGCTGCTGGATGAGGTGGAAAAAGCCCACGCGGATGTGTTCAATCTGTTTTTGCAAATTCTGGATGATGGCCGTCTGACGGACAGCCAGGGGCGCACTGTGGATTTTAAAAACACGGTCATCATCATGACCACCAATCTGGGGCAGGACACCGGCGGCAACGGCAAAAACATGGACCACGCCGGTCTGGTGCAATTGACCCATCAGCGGCTGCGGGAGCATTTTCGTCCGGAATTTTTAAACCGGCTGGACGAGGTGGTGGTGTTCCACAGCCTGACGGAAGACCACATCCGCAAAATCATCCGGCTTCAGATCATAGAACTGCAAAAACGGCTGGATACCCATCAGATAACCCTGCTGCTCCACCCCACCGCGGAGGAATATCTGGCCCGCATCGGATTTGACCCGGCTTTCGGCGCCCGGCCGGTCAAACGGGTCATCCAGCATGAAATCCAGGACCTGCTGGCCTACAAGCTGCTGGATGAAACCCTGCACAAAGGGGATAAAATTGAAGTGCGGATGGGAACTGATCGGCTGAGCTTCCACCGGGTGGCCAGCGGAGCCGCCGAATAGCCCCCTTGCCGTCCGGGCTTTTCACCGTTTGCCTCGGGTCTCAGCCCCTGGATGGATTTTTATTTTGGGGTTTGGGTGGTGATGGCCAAGGCGTGGATGGCCCCTTCCATGGCGTTGCCCAGGGCCTGATACACCAACTGGTGCTGCTCCACCCGGGTT
>JAOUFO010000036.1 GCA_029858165.1 Deltaproteobacteria bacterium
TGGGAAAAACGAGTTGTGCAGAGGCCTCATTTGGAAAATGGAATAATCCAAGAGGGAGGAAAGAAAGGCGGTGGAGGATACAACCGGAGGGATCGGGAGAATGGTGTGAAGGGGTCCAGGCAGTCTGCCAACAGGAGAGACTGCCCAGTCTGACCCAGGGGATTACAGCAGGGCCAGCATTTCTTCCACGCGGGTCAGTTTTTTCCGGGGTCTGCCTTCCGCCTGTCCTCGGGAGACCTCCTCAGCATCCAGCTTTTTCCAATCGGAAAAAGAGACCACCCGCACCCCCTTGCCGCTCAAAAAGCCCAGGATGTCGGAGCCTTCAGGCAGTTCTGTGTGATTGAGGGCGCCGGATTGAAAATCATCCAGCATGGCCCGGACGGTTTCCACCGCACAAGCCTTGTTGGTGCCGATTACACCGGAGGGGCCCCGCTTGATCCATCCCGCGGTATACAACCGGGGGATGACCTGTCCTCCCTCACTGGTCAGCACCCGTCCGGTTTTGTTGGGAATCACCCCCCATTGGGGGTTGAACGGCACCCCCGGCAACGCCTCACCCAGATATCCGATGGAGCGGAACACCGTCCCCACATTCAGGATTTCCTGAAGACCGGTGCCCTTGGCCCGCACATTGCCTTTTTCGTCTTTTTCCAGCCGGTTTTTTTCCAAAACCAGGGATTCCACCTTTCCCGCACCTTTCAGTTCCACCGGAGAGAAAAAAAACAACATTTGGATTTGTCTGTCCGCAGTCTGATTTACCCCGGCGGTTTTTTGCAGATGTTCCCGCATAATATTCACATTCCGCTGATGAACCGGGTTGGATGCAGACTCTAAAAATTCCAGACTGCAAGGATCCAAATCAAAATCCTCCGGGCGAAGCACCAGGTCCACCCCCTCCAGTTCCGTCAATTCCCGGATTTCCGGGTTGGTGAAGGCGGCCTGGGCCGGCCCTCTCCGGCCCACCATCACCACCTGGCGCACCTTGGATTGCTTCAGGGCATCCAAAGCATAATCGGCAATATCGGTTTTTTGCAATTCATGAATGGGAGCGGTGAGAATCCGCACCACATCCATGGCCACGTTGCCGTTTCCGATCACCGCCACCCGTTCCGTATCCAGGTTGAATGTATGCCCTGTGTAATCGGGATGGCCGTTATACCAGGCCACAAAGTCTGTGGCGGGGTAGCTGCCGGGGAGGTCTTCTCCAGCCACCCCCAGTTGGCGGTCCTTTTGGGCACCGGTGCAAAACACAACCTGATGATAGCGGGCCAGCAGGTCCTCCAACCCCATATCCCGGCCAAAAGTCACATTCCCCATAAACCGAAAACCCGGATGGGCCGCGGTTTTTTCATACACCTTGGTCACGGTTTTGATTTTCTGGTGATCCGGCGCAACCCCCCCCCGCACGAGCCCGTAAGGAGTGGGCAGATGATCAAACAAATCCACCGTTACCATGGGGGATTCCGATTTCAACAACGCATCCGCGGTATAGAAGCCTGCGGGTCCGGCGCCGATCACGGCCACCCGTATTGGATTGGAACCGCTGCCTAAGGTCTGACTCATGGGGGGTTCTCCTTTTGATGTGATCACAAACCGCCTGCCTGGGCAGTTCTCCCCGGGTTCGCCGGAGATGGCAAACCCGATGGCTGCCGGGAAGGCCGCCATTTAACCGCGGTTTAGTTTTTGGGCGATAAACTCCGCTGCCCTGCCGTAGGCCCCGGGGGTTCCCAGCGATTGGGCCACCCGTTCCAAAGCCTGACGCATGGTCTTTTGGGCGGCCGGATTCTGGGCCAGGGCCAAAAAAGCATCGGCCACTTTTTGAGGGGTGAAATCATGTTGGAGCAATTCCGGCACAATTTCTCTACCCGCCAGAATGTTGACCATGGATACATGCCGGATATGGACCAGCCGCCGGGCCAGCCAGAAGGTCAAAGGCGAAACCCGGTAAATCACCACAAAAGGAATGGCCGCCAGCCCCACCTGAAGGGTGGCCGTGCCGGAAGCCACAATGGCCAGGTCCGCCACAGCCAGCAGGGGGAAGAACCCGCCCGGGGCCACTTTTACCCCCACCCCGGCAGCCTTTATCCTTTGTTCCACCAGGGTTGCCTCCAGTCCGGCAGCCAACGGCAGCACAACATGGGCGTCCATCCCCTGGGCCTCCAGCCGGGCAACCGCGGCCAGCAATATATCCAAATGACGGTTCAACTCGCTTGTCCGGCTACCCGGCAACAGCCCCACGACGGGTTTGTCCGAAGTCAACCCCAGCCGGGATTTCAATGCGGAAATCTGGCTGGCATCCGCCCCGGCCCCCACCAGGGGATGTCCCAGAAAAACGGCCTTCACCCCCGCTTTTTGGTAAATCTCCACCTCAAACGGAAACAGCACAATCATCCAGTCCACGGTTTTGGCAATGGTCCGGATACGCCCCCCCCGCCAAGCCCATATTTGCGGACTGGAGTAAAAAAACACGGGGATTCCCCTGGCTTTGGCCGCACGGGCAACCTTTAAGTTAAAGCCGGGGTAATCTATCAGCAAAACCGCGTCCGGTTTCAGGGTATCCAGTTGTTTTTCTATGGCCCACAGAATGCGGTACAGGCGGGGAAGATGGCGGAGTACCTCCACCAATCCATGCACTTGGAGGGATGAGAACGGGATCAGGGGGTCCAAACCAGCGGCCACCATCTGGGGCCCGCCAACCCCCCTGACAACCAGGTTCGGCATGCGTGATTTCAACCCCTGAATCAGGGCGCCGCCGTGGGTGTCGCCGGACGGCTCCCCTGCAATGGCCAGGATTTCCATGGGATGGAGCAACCCTTTAGGGAATTTCGTGACGGGCCGCACCGCCCATCACATCATGTCGGCCGCGGATTTCCGCTTCCACTTCTTTTTCCCAGTTGTGCTTGCGGATATCGGCGGCCCTGGCGTGGAAAACCTCCACCTGCTCATCATCCCCCAACCCTTTGTATACTTCTGTCAACATGTCACAAATGTGTGCGTTGTTGGGATCAATCGCCTGGGCCGATTCCAATACACCCCGAGCATCCTCCCATTTTTCAGCTTCCATAAAATGGGTGGCTTTGGTCAGAAATTCCTTGATTTCGGCAAGTTCTTTGGTTGGCGCTTCCATGGTTTCTCCTTAAAGTGATTGGTGGTCTCAATAACAACGGTTAACGCCCAAGAGCCGGTGTATCAAAAAACCTGTGCCGGGCGAAAATTGGCCGGATTGAAACACTATAAATGGGTTGGGAGATGAAAATCAACGCTCCTGCCGTGGAGACGCATCGGCCTGTTTCTTGGCATATCCCCTCAGCCAGCCATCCAACCCCTGCATATCCTGGGGACTCATCCGATACCTGGAATCCGCCAACACGTTTTGGACAACCGGCTGAATGTATGTATAAAAATGGTCTCTCCATTCCGGAAGGGGCTTCATATCCACATCAAATGTAACATCCCCCACCCCCAACTGCCTGCGGAATCGGAACTCCTCCGTGGCACACCCGGGCAACATAAACATCACCCTTACCTCCAACACATGGTCCGGCATGGGCAACCACCAGCGCCCTTCAGGGGATATGTGGGCCAGCCGGACGGTGCGGTAAGTCAACTGCTTTTCTGTATCCCGGCGGGAAGGATCCCCCGGCACACCTTCCGGCCCGACGGAAACAAACAAATGTTCCTCTTGAAACACCAGGGCGACCGCCTGACCCGCAGGGAGGGGTTTTCCCTCCAAAGTCAGATTGCCATGGATTTCTGTTGTTCCCAGGCCAAAGTCAAAATGGGCACCTGTCTGAAGACAGCCCCCCAAAACCATGGCCGCTCCAGCCAGCCAAATGGCCGGGTTTCCGGCCCCATTCCATCCCTGCCGCCAGTGGCCACCAGCCGCCCGCCCCTTGAATCGGAAATTCATAAAACCTGACAATCCGGGTTATTCTTCATCTTCGGAATCATCCCGGCGGCCGATCAGATTCTCAACGGGTTCATCATCCCGATATTCCAAAGTGATTTTATCCGTGTTGATCTCCTCCAAGGCCACATAGGTGTCCTTATGGGGCGAATGGACGAGGGGTTCATGGCCCCGGTGGAGATCCTTGGCCCGTTTGCTGGCCATAATGATTTTTTCAAACAGGGTCATATCAAAACTCTTGGGGTATTCCTCCACCAGATCAAGATAGCTCATAGGCTCCTTTTAGGGTTTTCAGGCCGGTTTGTTCATTTACAGGCAAATTGTTAAAAAAACAGAAACTTTCCGGGTGGGAGAAGGCATAGTCCGCCGGGGTTTGTCAGGCCGGTTTTAGCGGGCCGGTATCTGCAAAAGCATTTTTTCCGCCAGGGGGGTCAGAACGGAGGTGCCCTCCTTGGGTTCTACAGCTTTCAGATGGGTTTTCGCCTCATCCCACTTTCCTTTGAGCAGGGCAATCCGCCCCAGGTTCAATTCCATCAAATCCCGAAAGCTGTCCGGCAGCGCCCTGTAATGAGCGGCCGCCTTGTCCCATTCCTGTTTGTCCTCTTCCAACTTGGCCAGCCCCACCAAAGCCACAGAAAGCTGGGTATCCTGGCTTTTTCCGTGGTCCACCACCATTTGATAGGCATCCGCGGCGGAGGTGGTGTTGCCCTCTTCCAAGGCCATGCGGGCCATATACATCCAGGCAAAAGGGGCCAGCTTAGACCCGGGATGGGCCTCCAAAAACTGATTGAACGCCTTGCGGGATTGCTCCCGGCGCTGGGTGGGGGCCATCTGAAATTCATTGTAAACTTTTTCAGCCAGATAAAAATCCTGTGCCTGGGAACCGGCCTGATACCGGTTGTAGAAGACCAGGGACGCAGTCAGCACAATCACCAACACCAGGGCAACCGCCCCCAAAATAAAATTGCGCCGGTGGCTGTGAATATAGCCCACCCCTTGAAACACGAAATCCTGAAAGGGGTCCTGTTTGAGAGTTTTTTTATCCAGGCTGTCATGCGCCATTGAAATTACCTGTTGGAAAGGACCTGATGAAAACACCGGAGGACCGAAAAACACCGGAAGACGGCATGGTCCGCGTGATAGGGATTCGTTCCCCACGATTTTCTGAAAACCCGGACAGTTGCGGTGGCGGCCCAAAAGCAGCGGCGGGCCAAAAAACTGATTTGCCCCTCCAAGCTGAACAATGGCTTCCGGTGGGGGTTATCCGTTCCAATTTATTACATCCTACCCAGGGAGGCAACACAAACCGCCTTGGCTGCGCGATTCTCTGGTTTTCGTCCAGCTTTGGGAAGGTTGAACCGATGCCCCCCCCGGTTTGGAATGTTGTGCGCCAGAAAATGAATACCGGATAGGGATGGACTGAACTGAAGGCTGACAAAGCCTGAAAAAAAGGATTTAATGGGGGTCCCTGGAATATCAAAGAGGTTCCGGCCATTCATCTCCTTTTCAATTATCCAGCAGAAGACATGGGATTCAATCAGTCCGCCAAAGCGATCATCCACCACTTCACCGAGCCATTCCAGTTCGAAACCCCCTATATGGGAGAGCCGGAATTCATTCCAGAGCTGTTTATGGCCTATGAATCCTGGGGGGACCCCGATAACCCGGCCATTCTGGTGTGCCACGCCCTCACCGGAAACACCCATGCCACGGACCCGGATGCCCCGGATGACTGGCGGCGCTCCTGGTGGCCCGCCATGGTGGGGCCGGGCAAAGCCATAGACACCAATCAATTTTATGTGTTGTGCATCAACATCCTCGGGGGTTGTGGCGGTACCAGTGGACCGGCAACCGTTCACCCCGAAACCAAAACCCGCTACGGCCTCCATTTTCCCATTGTTGAAATGGAGGATATTGTCTGCTCGCAAAAAAAATTGCTGGACGCCCTGGGAGTCAAACGGCTTTACGCCGTGATCGGGGGAAGTCTGGGGGGATTTCAGGCTTTGGTATGGGGAAGGATGTATCCTGATTTTGTGGACCGCCTGATTGTCATCGCCTCCTCGGCTTATTCCAATCAGTTTATGATTCTGACCAACCGGGTGCAGATTGACGCCATACAGATGGACCCGCTGTACCAGGAAGGAAACTACCTTGAGGACAACCCCCCCGATGTGGGGTTAAGGCTGGCCCGGATGGTGGGGTTCACCACCTTTATCTCCCCCATCACCATGGAAAAAAAGTTTAGCAAGTACCACGCAAGCCAACGGGAGCCTTACGCTGACGCGTCTTTTCATCAGCAGATGTTTCATGATGCCGAAAACTACATCCGCAAGGTTTCCGCCCCGTTTACCACCGATTTTGACGCCAACTCCATGGTATACCTGCTTCAAACCTGGAACCACTTTGATCTGGCCATTAAGTATGGCTCCCTGGCCAAAGCCCTGGAACCGGTTCTGGCCAAAACCCTGATCATCGCCGCCACTGGAGACAATCTGTTCCCCCCGTATTTATCGGAGGACATTTTAAAAGCTTTGGAAGCCACCGGCAAAAAGGCATCCCTGACCATCGTGGATGAAAACTACGGCCACGATTTCTTCCTTAAACCCAATATCATCCTGGAAAAACTGACCGATCCCATCGTGCGGTTTCTGGAAAAATAATCCTTCCTCCTCAACCCCTGACACCGCCCCGACCATTCCCAAAAGAAAAAACAGCTGAAAGGAAAAATGTCTGAAGTCTCAGGATGCCTAGTGGCTGAACAGACCGGTTTCCCATCCGTTATCCCGGTCCCCGTAACCGTTTAGCAGCAATTCCACCATGGTGGGCAGGACCGCCTGACTGATTTCATTGAGTTTGACCAGAGACATCCCGGAAGGCAGGGTTCCTCTTTCGACGATCATCCGTTTCAGGGTGTCATAAACCTGAATCAGATACACCACATCGTTGGCGGCATATCTCAATTGCTCGGCAGTCAGGTGAGCCGACCCCCAATTGGTTTGTTGCAACTCTTTTTCCAGCTTGACCCCGGCAAGTTCTTGAACCAGGTCCTTCAACCCATGGGCCCCGGTGTAGGTCCGAACCAGTTTGCTCATCACTTTGGTGCAGACAAAAGGTTGGCATTCCAAACCCAAACTGGATTTTAAAAACGCCACATCGGAAAGGGCGTAATGGAACACCTTTAATACCTTGGGGGAGGTCATCAGCCGGGCCAGATTGGCCGGTGGCTGAGGAGGATTCGGACGGACCAGACACACATTTCCCTGGCGGTCGCACATCTGCACCAAACAAACCTGGTCCCGCCCCATCCGAAGGCCCTGTAGTTCGGTATCCACCGCCACCACATCGGATTGCATGAATTTTTCCAACAACGCATCGGGGATATCAGAAACAACCTTTACAGAAAGGTCTTCAGCCATCACATTCCTCTCGTTTTGGATAAGAACGGCCTGGGTTTGCCCAGGCCTCACTGAGGGTATACCTCAATTCAACCTTCCCCCGTGGATTACATACACAATAGAGCGACCTCCAAGAATTTCATATCAGAAAATTCAGATGTATTCCACTGACACGATCTCCACTTCCATCCGCCCCCGGGGGATATTCACAGTCACCGCATCCCCTTCCCGTTTTCCGATGAGAGCCTGGGCCAGGGGGGTCTGGAAAGAGATTCTGTTTGTTTTCAAATCAGCCTCGTCCGGGCCGACAATCTGATAGGTGATGTTTTCTTCCGTTTCCAGGTTGGCAATGGTGACTGTCGCCCCGAAAGCAACGGCGTCGGTTTTCATTTTGCCAGGTTCCACCACCTGGAATTGGGGCAGCTTGCTGTTGATTTCCTGTATTCTGCCTTCAATAAACCCCTGTTTTTCCCGGGCGGCATGATATTCGGCGTTTTCCTTCAGGTCTCCATGGGCCCGGGCCTCAGCAATCTCTTTTTTTACAAAAGGCCGCTCCACAGTCAGAAGGTTTTTCAATTCCTCTTTTAAATGTTCCAGTCCTGCTTTGGTAATGGGAATGGGGCTGCTCATGGGCTTCCGATGAGTTAAAAAACCGCGGCTTGTTTCTTTTTGGGGTTATCCCGACCATAGGAAGAAAAAAAAAGAAAATCAACAACTCTATTTTTTTCTCCTGCCGGGTGGGCCACTCTCGTCCCCCCGGTGGGGACAGGGGGAACTTTGAAAGGCGGTTCCTTTTTTTGATGGGTTGTGTTAAAAATAAAAAGCTTATGGAGCGGGTGGGCCGCCGAAAACCATCCAAAATTCCAACCCATGGATTCCACTGTGAAATCAATCAAAGACCGCGCCTTTAAATTGGCTGGATTCCTTCGCCTTCAGAATATGGAGGAAAAGAGGAAAACCCTTGGGGGAAAAATAAAGAATTCCTACGGAAACCTGTTTAAAGACTGGTTTACCATCGTTCTCATCCCCCAAAAGGCATCACGGGTCATCCGGCTTAAAATACCCCAGCCTGTATTCCTGGGGGGGGTGGGCCTGTTTGTCCTGGTATTCCTGGGGGGGGTGTATGCCATTGTTAACAATCTGTACCTTTCCGGACAAATGGGGGACTTCCAGAAAGTCCAACGGGATAACCTACAAAACCAAATTTCCTTAAGAAAAGTGTCCAATCAGATGGAGGCCCTGTCGGAACAGTTTGACCGAATGAGGGAACTGGATTACAAACTGCGGATTCTGACGGACCTGAATGTGGAACGGCCCAGCCCATCCGCCTATGGCATCGGGGGCTCCCTGGAACCCAGCGAGGTATCCACCCTGGAGCGGATGGATTTAAGCAAAATGGATTTGCTGACCCTGCTGGAAAAAGACCTCAGCCGTATGAAAGAAATGGCCAACTACCAGGAGGAAAGCTTCAACAATCTGAAAGATTTTCTCAGCGACCGCAAGGATCTGTTGGAACGAACCCCCCACCGATGGCCGGTCAAGGGGTTTCTTTCATCCACCTTCGGCTACCGGCTGGACCCCATCACCGGGTTGCAGAAAAAACATGAGGGGCTGGATATTGTTGCCAAACGGGGTACAGTCATCACCGCCCCTGCCGACGGCATTGTCACATACACCGGGGAAGACCCCACCCTGGGCCACATGGTGGTGATTGATCACGGCTACGGGGTGATCACCCGCTATGGCCACAATGAATCCCTGCTGGTGCGGGAAGGCAAAAGAGTCAAGCGGGGCACCCCCATCGCCACCCTGGGATCCTCCGGAAAAAGCACCGGGCCCCATCTCCATTATGAAATCCGCATCAAAGACATCGCGGTCAATCCCATCAATTACATGATGGAATAACAACGTAAGGACCCCCCTGGGGGTTGCCGTCATCGGTTAAAAAAAAGCATTCACATCCTGTCCAGCCCTTATCAATACAAAAAAAAACCCGGTGCCTTATGGCCCGGGTTTTTTTTTAACTGGGTGGGAACCATCTCCACCAAACGACTGCTCCTCCCCAAGTCCTCCCCAAACCACCGTCACCCGGCAGCCCCTAAAAACCCAACCTTCAGCCGACTCAGCCAAACATGCTTTGGATTTCTTTGGATTCCTTGTCGGTGATAGAGGCAAAACCCACCCCGACGATATAGGTGGTTTTCTTGCCACCCTGAGTGGTCATCCACACCACTTGGGCGTTCAGGGTTTTCAGGATATCCTTGGTGTTCCCTTTGTGGATATTCACCTTCAGGTCGTCCTCCAACTTCACGGGGGGTTGCTTGTCAAACTGCAACCGCATCCCATGCATGGAGTAATCCTTGGCAACCCCCAAAAAGGTGTCCTTTTTAATCTGGATGGAAATCCCCACCTGCTTTTTGGAATTGTTTCTGGTTTCACTGCGGCGATCCAACTCCTTGCCCCATCGCTGAAACAGCTTCTGGCGCACCTTGGCCGAATCAAACAGCGTATACAGCTTGTAATTCTGGGGCACTTCCGAAGCCGGCATCCCGGAACTTTCAAACCACCCCAGGGAGCCGCCCGAATATGGGAGGTATCGTCCTTTGGTGCCGATCCGGTCAGGGCCTTCGGATTTGGGCACCCAAATATCCAGTTCTACCCTGGTTGCCTTAACCACCTTAGTTTTGCTTGCTTGTGCCATTGTCGCGCTCCGGGAATCTTCCCAATACCAATTTGGGGATGATGGGTTTCCTGCTTAAAATGATTACTTCTTCTGAATTACCCTGTTTTGATAAAAAGGTAAAGACCGCAATTGAGGGTTTTTGATGATAAAAAAAACGCAACTCCACCCCCAGGATTCGGTTTGACTCTATTTCTTTTTTTGATTAGTATTTTAGGCTATCCCTGGGTATGGATTCCATGGTCCGTTTTTTCCGGGTCCCCCTCTATGGACCACCCGGAATATCCAATGTGAAAAAGCCAACGGGAAAGTCCACCTGCGTTCAACAGGCTGGAACAAACAAATCGGGTGGCGGCTTGATTTTGAGGAACAACGAAAAAGGCATCTATGGGGTGCCTTGGCGTGCAGAACAGACGCGGAACAGAAGGTACGGTAAGGAACGCATTGGCGGGAGGCCGTTCCACAGCAGACAGATTGGGCGTGAGGATAAGGATTTCAGCTCCGAATGGACCAGGCAGAAAGATCGGCCAGTCCAACAGGACGCAAAGGAAACTGGTTTTGCCTGGACCGCATCGCAAGGGGTTGCCCCAGGAATACAGGCAAATCCAAGGTTTTTAGAATAACGCCACCAAAAACACGGCTTCGTGCGAGACAACACCCCCTCGTCTATTCACCCCTCCTGCCCGGACGGACATGAAACCCTGCCGATATTGCTTTTCTGGCGCTCTTCCCCCCTTGCGCAATTCCTCCTGAT
>JAOUFO010000344.1 GCA_029858165.1 Deltaproteobacteria bacterium
ACCGATGTGGGGGATTCAGCCTGGATTGTGGGGAGGCTGGGTGTGGTGGTCCCTCCCAAATCCCCCCAGGCCCTGGCCTCAGGAATTTCCCGGGTGCTGGACCAACCCCAGCATTTCCCACGGGAGAAGCTAAGGGAAAGCGTGGTTTCCCGTTTCAGTGTGGAAGCCCTGGTTTTGGCCACCGAACAGGCCTTGGAAGGGGTGTTGACCGGTCAACCGACGCGGAAAGGGGGCTAAAGGATGGTTCCCATCAAAGTGGTGCATATCATCACCGGCCTTTCCCTCGGCGGGGCGGAAATGATGCTGTACAAACTGCTGGGGGCCGCCCAACGGGGCCGGTTTGACCCTTTGGTGGTGTCCCTGCGGGACAAAGGCACCCTGGGAGACCCCATCCGGGAGTTGGGGGTTCCGGTGGTGGCTTTGGGGATGGGCGGGTTGTCCGCTCCACAAGCCTTGTGGCGCCTGCGGCGGGTGATGCGGGCCTTTCAACCCCACATGGTGCAGGGGTGGATGTACCACGGCAATCTGGCGGCCACCCTGGGGGCCAAAATGGTCCCCCGCACCACCCCGGTTTTGTGGTCCATTCGTCAATGCCTGTATGACATCCGGGATGAAAAATGGATGACCGCCCAGGTGATCCGGTTGGGCGCCAGATTGTCCTCCGGCCCGGCGGCTTTGGTGTACAACAGCCGGGTAAGTGCCGCCACCCACCGGGAGGCAGGCTACCACCCCCGCCAGGAAATCATCATCCCCAACGGATTTGACACCACCCTGTTCAAACCTTCCCCAGCAGCCAGACAGGCGATCCGCCGGGAACTGGGTTTGTCAGAATCCACCGGATTGATCGGCCTGATCGCCCGCTACCATCCGGTCAAAGACCACGCTGCTTTTCTGGAGGCCGCCCGGCTGTTTGTCAGGGAACATGAAGGGAAAATAACAGAATCCAACCGGGGAAGCCCTGATCTGAATGGCCACTCCCCGGTTCATTTTTTGATGGCCGGTTCCGGGGTGAATCAGGATAACCAGGAACTCCAACGATTGATTGAATCCAAAGGTCTCAGCGACAAAATCAGCCTGTTGGGGCAGCGCCGGGATATTCCGGATCTGACCGCCGCCCTGGACATTGCGGTTTCCTCCTCTGTTTCTGAGGCGTTTTCCAACACGGTGGGCGAGGCCATGGCCTGCGGAGTTCCGGTAACGGCCACCCATGTGGGGGATTCTCCGGATGTGATCGGGGATACCGGAAAAACCGTCCCTCCCCGGCAGCCGGAAATGATGGCTGCCGCCTGGGACAGCCTGTGGCGGTTGGGAGCGGAAGGCCGTGCCGCCCTGGGGGCCAAAGCCCGCCTGCGGGTGGAAAATCAATACTCCCTGACCGCGGCGGCCCTGGAATATCAACGGCTGTATGAGGCCGTTTACGCCTCCCGCGGCTGATTGCCGGAACCATCACCACCAACCCCGAAAGAAAAAACATGTGTGGATTTGCCGGATTTTTGGACCTTTCAGACCGGACCCCGGCAGATGAACTGGCCGCCAGGGTGGAAGCCATGGCACTGGCCATCCAATACCGGGGGCCGGATGATTCCGGGGTGTGGGTGGATGGAGAAGCGGGGGTGGCTTTGGGCCACCGAAGGCTATCCATTGTGGATCTTTCCCCCATGGGTCACCAACCCATGGTCTCGGCTGACGGGCGGTACCAACTGGCTTACAATGGTGAGGTGTACAACTGGCCCGGATTGAAAAAAGAACTGGAAGAACTGGGTCACACCTTCCGGGGCCATTCGGATACCGAGGTGATGTTGGCCGCTTTTTGCAGATGGGGGGTGGAGCCCTCCGTCAGCCGGTTCAACGGGATGTTCGCTTTTGCCTTGTGGGACCGCAAAGAAAGAGTGCTGACCCTGGCCCGGGACCGCATAGGCAAAAAGCCTTTGTATTATGGCTGGATGGGGAATGTGTTTTTGTTCGGATCGGAATTAAAAGCCCTGCGGGCCCATCCGGCCTGGAACGGGGTGGTGGACCGGAACGTTCTGGCCCTGTATCTGCGCCACAATTATGTGCCGGGGCCGTATTCCATTTACCGGAATGTCTTTAAAGTGCCCCAAGGTTGTCTGGCCATCCTTTCTCCCGAAAAATCCCCGGCCCAGCCCGCGATAACCCCTTATTGGACCGCCGCTCAAGCCGCCAGGGACGGGATGTCCCATCCCTTTGAAGGCGGGGAACCTGAAATCACCGATGAATTGGAAAAGCTGTTGCTGGATGCGGTGGGGTCCCGCATGGTGGCCGATGTGCCCCTGGGGGCTTTTCTATCCGGGGGGATAGATTCCTCCCTGGTGGTGGCCCTGATGCAGGCCCAAAGCCCCCGCCCGGTAAAAACCTTCACCATCGGGTTCCACGAGAAGGAGTACAATGAGGCGGTTCACGCCAAAGCGGTGGCCGCCCATTTGGGCACAGACCACACGGAATTGTATGTCACCCCCCCGGAAGCCATGGGGGTCATCCCCGATTTGCCCCATATGTTTGACGAGCCTTTTGCGGACTCCTCCCAGATTCCCACCTTTCTGGTCAGCCGTCTGGCC
>JAOUFO010000345.1 GCA_029858165.1 Deltaproteobacteria bacterium
GCGTCCGGCCTGAATCAGCCGCCTGACATTGGGTCCCAGCCTGCGGGCGGCCATGTACAGCACCAGGGTGCCGGTGCCCCGGGCCAGATGGTCCCACTGGGCCTGGCTGGACAGCCCGCTTTCCCCGTCATGGCCCGTCACCAGGGTGACATCCGATGCCAGCTTACGGTGGGTGAGGGGAATGCCCGCATAAGCCGCCGCCCCCAGGGCCGCACTGACCCCCGGCACCACCTCAAAGGGGATGTGCGCGCTCAGCAGATCATCCAGTTCTTCCGCCCCCCGGCCAAAAATAAACGGGTCTCCCGATTTCAGCCGGGCCACGCTTAACCCCTGCAAGGATTTTTCCAGCACGATGGGGTGCATTCCCGGCACTCCGGGGTCCTGCCCCTGTCTGCGCCCCACCACAATCATTTCGGCCTGGGGGGAGGCCAAGGCCAGCACCTCCGGCGAAACCAGCCGGTCATAGGCCACCACTTGGGCAAACCCCAGAATTTCGGCCCCCCGGCGGGTGAGCAGCCCCGGATGGCCCGGTCCGGCCCCCACCAGATACACGGTCCCCGGTGTGTTCTGCCCCCCCTGTTTGCCGGGGAGGCTTGTCTGTTTGTCTTTGGGAGAGGTCATGATTTCTGCTTCGCGGGTTGGGCGGCGGCCCGGTTGGCCGATGGTTTCGGCTTCTCCCCTGCCGGAGAGGAACCGGTTTTGGCCGCCTTGCGGAATTTGTGGGCGAAGGCCGGGTCATACAACCGGGAAGGGGCAAAATCATCTGAATCCAACACCCGGCCCACCATCACGATGGACTGGCTGCGGATGGCCTCCCGGCGCACCTTGGCGTGCAGGTCCGCCAGGGTGGCCCGCACAATCTTCTGGTCCGGCCAGGAGGCCCGGTACACCACCGCCGCCGGGCAGTCGGCCCCGTAAAAAGGAATCAGTTCCTCCGCCAGCTTGTCCAACAATCCCACGCTTAAAAACAGCACCAGGGTGGCCCTCGTCCGGGCCAGGTCCGACAATTGTTCTTTTGGCGGCATGGGGGTGCGCCCCTCCACCCGGCTGAGGATGACTGTCTGGGACAATTCCGGCAGGGTCAACTCCCGCCCCAAAGCCGCCGCGGCGGCCGTAAATGAGGAGACGCCGGGGATGATCTGCCAGGGGATCCCCCTGCGGTCCAGTTCCCGGATTTGTTCGGCGATGGCCCCGAACAAGGTGGGGTCCCCCGTATGCACCCGGGCCACATCCCACCCTTTTGCATGGGCGGCTGCCATGGCCTCCACCATTTCCGCCAGGGTCATTCCGGCGGAATCCGCCACCTGGGCGTCTGGCCGGGCGCCCGCAATCACCTCCGGCGGCACCAGGGAGCCGGTAAACAGCACCAGGGGGCAGCTGGCCACCAGCCTTGCCCCTTTTACGGTGATCAGTTCCGGGTCTCCGGGTCCCGCCCCGATAAAAAAAACCGTCATGAATCAAACCTTTTGATGGGATTTGTCGCCAAATGATCCTTCGTGTTTCAGCACCAGGCTTCGGCCCGGCGTCTGGCCGGGCTTGGCAACCCCCTGGGGGGTGTATTTGTTGTCGTACCCCCTGGGGGTGACCATGTACCCTTCAAACAGATAGGTCTGGCTGGACCCCACCAGCACCGTGGTCAACATGCCGATTTCATGGTTTAGCAATTCCCCCAGGGTGGAAACCACCACCTGCTGCCGTTTTCGGTAGGCCGATTTCACCAAAGCCACGGGGGTGTCCGCCCCCCGGTGGCGGGAGATAATCTCCTGGGCTTCCACAATCTGGCGGGTGCGCCTGCCGGAGGCCGGATTGTACAGCCCGATGACAAAATCGGCCCCGGCGGCGGCCTCTATGCGGCGGGCAATCACCGGCCAGGGGGTGAGCAGGTCCGACAGGGAGATGGCGGCAAAATCATGGCCCAGGGGCGCCCCCACCAGGGAGGCGGTGGAATTGAGGGCCGTCATCCCCGGCACAATTTCTATGGAGGGAAGGTCCCCCGCCTTCCAGCCGCCATCCCTTAGAACCTGAAACACCAAAGAGGCCGTGCCGTACACCCCGGCATCCCCGGAGGAAATCAGCGCCACCCGTTGGGTGCGGGCCTCCTCCACGGCGGCTTTGGCCCGGGCGATTTCCTCGGTCATGCCGGTGCGGATCACCGTTTTGCCGTCCAGCAGGTGTTCCACCAGCTTGATGTAGGTGGAATACCCCACCACCACATCGGCGGTTTGGATGGCCCGCAACGCGGCGGGGGTTACATGGTCATCATGGCCGGGGCCGATGCCCACCACGGTCAGCACCCCGTTGGATTCAGTCATCTTTTCCTTATGGTTTAAAATTCACAGGGTGAAACCTCTGCATAACGATTGAAACCTCCTGTTTTCCAAAAAAAGCAGGGGTTTGGCCGGGCTTTATCACCTTTCGTTTTTCGTAAAAGGGGGGCGTGGGGGGACTTGTTCCCCCACATGCTTTTTGCTTGTTTTCCCTTCACCTCTCCCCCCGCCCTTCGGGGGGCACGCTCCCCCGCATTTCTTTTCGGGCCGCGGCAAAAGTCAACCAGCGGCCAGCCGGGCCGC
>JAOUFO010000346.1 GCA_029858165.1 Deltaproteobacteria bacterium
ATGGGCACGGTATCTTCTGTGGGGACCGGCTATTGGCGGTCCGACCATGTGCGGTTGATCAACGGTCGGCCTTTAAAGCCCCGCAATTTTTATCACACCGAAAACTTCAAGGCGATTGTCAAAAGCGCCCAGGAGAAAGCCCAGGGCCACGGCGCCATCGGGGCCAACATCCTGTATGCGGTTACCGATTATGACCGACAGGTGGCCGATGCGGTGGAAGCCGGGGTGCAATACATTATTTCCGGGGCCGGATTGCCCCTGCGGCTGCCCAGTCTGGTGGGGGATGCCGATGTGGCCCTGATTCCCATTGTGTCCTCCCCCCGGGTGGTGGATTTAATCTGCAAACGGTGGAAACGGGCCGGAAGGTTGCCGGATGCCATCATTCTGGAAGGCCCCAAATCCGGCGGCCACCAGGGATACACCTACGAGCAATGCCTGGAGCCTGAATACCAACTGGAAGTTATGACCCCCAAGGTGTTGGAAGCCTGCAAGGCCTGGGGCAACATTCCGCTGATTGTGGCGGGGGGCATTTGGGATTACAACGACATCCTGCGGTTTATGGATATGGGGGTTTCCGGGGTCCAGATGGCCACCCGGTTTATCGGCACCCACGAATGCGATGCGGATGACCTTTTCAAACAGGTGATATTGAATTCCGGGAAGGATGACATCAAGCTGATCAAATCCCCGGTGGGATACCCTGCCCGCGGGGTGATCACCACCCCCCTGATGCAGCGGGTGGCCAGCGGGGTGCGGCCCAAAATCACCTGCGTTTCCAATTGTGTGGTCCCCTGCAACAACGGGGAGGAATCCAATAAAGTCGGCTACTGCATTGCCGATGCCCTGGGGGATGCCAAAAACGGCAAGTTTGAAACCGGCCTGTTTTTTTCCGGCTCCAACGGATACCGGGTGAACCGTTTGCAGTCGGTGCAGGAATTGATGGAAAAACTGGCCGGTTTGCGCAAAGACGATGACACCTGGGAGGAGGATTCCCCAGCCAAGGCCAAAAACAACCCCGGTCTGGTCGCCAGTTCCCTTTAGGTTCCATGCCGTTATGACCAAACCTTCGGGCCTGACCCATATTGACCCCTCGTCCGGCCGGGCGGGGATGGTGGATGTGGGCCACAAAGAAATCACCCGCCGCACCGCAACCGCCTCCGCCGTTATTTCCATCAGCCCGTTGTTGGTTCAGACCCTTCAGGCGGCCACCCTGGCCAAGGGGGATGCTTTCACCGTGGCCAAAACCGCCGCCATCCTGGCGGCCAAACAAACCGGATCCCTTATCCCCATGTGTCACCCCCTGCCCCTGGATGTGGTGGAGGTCCGGTTTGACCTGGATGAAACCAAATCCGAAGTGCGGGTGGAGGCCACCGCCAAAACCACCGCCAAAACCGGGGTGGAAATGGAAGCCATGGTGGCCGTTTCGGTGGCGGCCCTTACTTTTTATGATATGTGCAAGTCGGTGGACAAAGCCATGGTGATCCGCCGGGTTCATCTGGTGCGCAAAACCGGGGGCAAAAGCGGTGATTTTGTATTTCCCGGCGAAGGGGAATAAGGGGTAAACCGCCATTTTATTTAGACCCGCAAGCGGATTCCCGCTTGCCTTACCGGATGGAGAAGCGCATATCCTGATAAAAAGGGTTGGGGGGGCAGTCCGGCAGATTTTTCATCCGTAAAAAAGGAAACCCGGCGGATGGTTGTGCGGTTGAGGGTTGAAGGGGGAAACATCCTTTCAAAATCCACCATCCGCTGACAAACGCAGCGCAACACCGGTTCAACACCCCAGCATCCTATGGATTCCAACCTCCCCTCCCTTCAATTTCCCGAAGGGACCAGCCTGTTTACCCTGGCCATGGCCCGTGCCCTGGAGCCGATAGACCATGCGGAAACCCTCCGGCTTTCCAATGAAACCCGGGATCATCTGACCAATCTGATTCAGGGGCGGATGTTGGAATACCTGGCGGACCAAATCTGCCACCGATATTCCCTGGGAATGGGAGAAGCCAAAAAACAGGTGATTCACAGCCTGTTGAGTATCTTCAGCGACGAATTCTTCACCCTGTTCCGCTCCAAAATCCAAACCAACCCGGACCTGCTGCTGATGATTTCACGCAGGATCATCCGCACCGAAAGCCAGTCGGCTACCCCAATCAAATCCCGCACAAACCGGGAGGACGGGCTGTTCCCCGCCATATTCCGCAAGTATTTTGAATACACCAACCTTAACCGGCTCCAAAGCATGGTGGAATCCGATTCCGGGGTTCAAAAAATCATTCTGCTCAATCTGCTGAAAAACCGGGAGGTGGACCCCAAACTGATCCAAACCATTCAGATCATCCTGGACGAAGACACCGATGGTCTGTGTCCCAATCTGTTTATGGAGTATGCGCAAAAGAACAACCTGGATTTGTTGCTGGCCCAAGTAAAATCAGGGGGGTGGCGGTATGAAATGGAAAGCCTGAGACAGCGGCTGGCCCTGCTGATGGGAGGATAGTGGAAAGGGCGGGGTTCACAACCTTTCTTTTTGGGGCTTTGCCCCAAACCCCACAAGGGAACAAGGTTC
>JAOUFO010000347.1 GCA_029858165.1 Deltaproteobacteria bacterium
CCGGGCGGTGATCGTGGTGGCCGGGGGTTTTGATGAAAACAGCGTGCTGGACATGATCAACCGGGCTTACAGCCATATTCCCACCGGAGCGGAGCAGGCCCCTTTGCCTTCACCGGAGCCTCCCCCCGCCGGGGAGAACCGTCAGACCATCACCCACCCCAAAATATCCTCCGATATGCTGTATGCGGCCACCCACTCCCCCGGCATCCGGCATGAGGACACCCCCGCCCTGCTGGCCCTTTCCTGGTTTCTGTCCGCCGGAATGTCCTCCCCGCTGCACCAGCGGCTGGTCAGCTGCGGGCTGGCCACCCATGCCGAAGCCTCTTTGCTGGATGTGGATTGGACCATGTCCTCCCCCAGCCTGTTTTTGATGGAAGCGGCCATGCAGCAGGGGGTCCCGGCCGAAAAAGCGGAACAGGTCATCCAGGAACTGGCTTTGGAAATCGTGGATAAAGGCATATCCCAGGAGGACCACCAGCGAACCATCAACCAGATGAAATTGGCCCATTTTTCCAGTTTAAGGAACAACATGGGGCTGGCCCGGTATGTGGGACGCCACTGGGTGGCCTGTCAGGACCCTTTGTTCGGGGATACCCTGGAGGCGGCGGCGGAACGGGTAACCCCGGACCAAATGGTGGATGTGTTGCAAAGGTATTGGATCAACAGCCCCAAAATCATAGTGACCCAAAGGCCGGGCGAAAAAAGCGAGGCCGCATGAGAATATTTCACCGGCAGGCCCCGGCCTTTCCCCTGACCCAGGTGGCGGTGTTTTTTCCCCGCAGCGGCGCCAGCCTGGACCCTCAATCACGTCAGGGACTGGGTCAACTGGCCCTGCGGATGCTCAATCGGGGGGCCGGAGGGCTTTCCAACATGGCCTTTAACACCCGCCTGGAAAAAATGGGGGCCAACATCGGTTTTGGCCTCTCCTCCGATCAGGCCTCCATCCGGCTGCTGACCCTGACCGAAAACCTGGCCCCGGCCCTGGATTTGATGATGCTGGCCGCCACCCGACCCAACCTGGACCCCAAAGAGTTTTCGTTGCAGCAACAGGAATCCTGCTCCCAATGGGTTTCGGACCGGGAGGAAAACAAACGGCTCCGCGCCCAGGAGGTGTTTACCCGCACCTTGTTTGAGAACCATCCGGCAGGCTATTCTCCCGACGGCACCCCCGGGGGGTGCCTTGCATCCACAGTGGAGGAGGCCCGCGGTCAATTGTCCCTCATTTTTGGCCGGAGGGATATGGTTGTAGGAGTGCTGAGCGATCTGCCCCGGGAGCAGACGGCGGATCTGATAGAGGACAAACTGAAGGGGCTGGATGAGGGGGATGGCCCCGCAACCCATCCTTGGGAAAATTTCGTCCCCCCCCCAAAAAAAGGACGGCGGGTCACCATCATTGACCAAGGGGACACCGAAACCGATGAAATCATCGGAGGGGTGTTTTCCGCCGGGGAGGGAGAACCCGATTATCACCTGCACCGGGTGATTTCCCTGGTGTTCGGCGGGGATATGAATTCCCGGCTGTTTCGGGTGGTGCGGGGAGAAAGGGGATATTCCTACGGAGCATCCTGCTGGTTTGATTCCACCCATGGGCGCACGCCCCGCAACCGGCCATCCCCGTTTACCCTGTACACGTTTCCCTCGGTGGAACACACCGCGGATGCCTTGCCCCTGATCACCTCCCTGTATGAGGAACTGGTGGAAAAAGGGATCGGAGAGGATGAGTTGAACCGGGCGGTCGAAAACATGGTCAACTCCCACCCGTTTTTGCGCGATACCCCGCAAAAACTGCTGGCATTGGATTGTGACGAAGCCTTGTACGGCATCCCCACCGATGATGAGGAAACCAACCGGAAAAAACTGCAAGCCGTCACCCCGGAGGATTTGGGGAAAGCCTTGAAAGCCCACCACCATCCCGGAAAACTCAATCTGGTGCTGTTGGGCAACCCCGCCCGGTTGGAGCCTCTGGCCGCCGCTTTGCCCGGAGTGGAAAAAGTGGAGACCATCCGATACCCTGAACCTGTCTGACAACCGGGCTGCAATCCCCGCCGAAATTCCTGTTTTCATAAAAATTCAGGGTTGGGGGATGTGAAAAAACGGGTTATGCATCAGCCTCCTGATATGCTAAACAGGAAATCCGGGTGGTTGGGACGCACCACCCGGCAGCCGACGCAAGGACCGCATCCAGGTAAATGCCCCGAGGAAAGCATAACCAAAGGGGGTTCAAGAACACCGTCTGTTTCAGACTTTTTTTCCACACCCGATGGGTCATCATGGCCGCCAAAACCACCATTCTTCTCAATCCCGCGGCCCATCAAAACGGGGTGGGCCGGGCATGGGAGGCCGTCCAGCGCAAAAGCCTGGAAGCCCTTTCCCCCGCCGAAATCCGGGTGGTGGGCACCCGTGAAGAAGCCCGGCAGGCCGCCGCGGACGCGGCCAGGGAAGGCTGTGAAAAAATCATCGCCGTGGGGGGGGCTGAGACCTCCAACGGCATGGTGACCGCCGTGATGGAACTGGCCCCCACCCACCGCAAAGCCTTGAAAATCGGTTTTTTATCG
>JAOUFO010000348.1 GCA_029858165.1 Deltaproteobacteria bacterium
GGGGCTAAAAGCCGCGGATGTGGCCCCCCGGATGGAGGTGGTGGAGGTGTTGCCCCCGCCCCAGCGGGCCGCGGGCAAAAAATTTGAAGGCGAGCCGGAGGAAACCGTCCGCCAACTGATGGATGCTCTGACCGCGGAAGCCAAGCTTTTCGGATAACATATCTTAAGGAAACCCATGAGCAAAATTCTGGTTGTGGCCGAGATTAAAAACGGCACGGTGCGCAAAACCACCTTGGAACTGCTGGCCAAGGCAGTCTCTCTGGGGGGCGGGGTGGATGCCCTGCTGGCGGGGCCGGGGGCGGCCCCCCTGGCGGATATTCTGGCGGGCCACGGCGCCGCCGCGGTGTATGTGGCCGATGACCCATCCCTGGCATTGTTTTCCCAACCCGCCTGGCTGGATTTGACGGCCCAGGCGGTGGAAACATCCCAGGCGCACCAAGTTTGGTTTTCCGCCAACGAAACAGCCCGCAGTGTGGCCCCTGCCCTGGCCGCCCGGCTGGGGGGGGCGTTTGCCTCCAATGTCAAAGCCGTCAGTCTGGATGGAGACCATGTGCTGGTGGAGCGGGTGGCCATGGCCACCAAGGTGGTCCAAAAGGCCCGGCTGACCGGCAAGGTCAAGGTGCTGGTGGTGCGGGGGGGGGCTTTTGATGCCGCCTCCAACAACCCCAAACCGGCCAAGACGGTTAAGCTGACCGTGCCAAAACCGGATGACCGGGTAAAAGTGAAGCAGGTGCTGAAGGAGGAATCCGGCGAATTGGACCTGGGGGATGCCGCCCAGGTCGTCTCGGTGGGGCGCGGAATCAAGGACGCCCAGGGGGTGGAATTTGTCCGCCCGCTGGCCGCGGCCTTGGGGGCGGCCATGGGGGCCACCCGGGCCGTGGTGGATTCCGGTTGGATGGCCCATTCGGCCCAGGTGGGCCAGACCGGGCGAACCGTATCCCCGGATGTGTACTGGGCCATCGGGCTTTCCGGCGCCATCCAACACTTGGCCGGCATGACCGGCTCCAAGCTGATCGTGGCGGTCAACAAGGACCCGGAGGCCCCCATCTTTTCGGTGGCCGATTACGCCATTGTGGGGGACCTGTTCAAGGTGGTGCCCCTGCTGATAGAAGAAATAAAAAAAGCCCAGGGATGAACGCCAGGGATCGCTTAAACAAGGTCGCAATCCACGACGGCAAACAATAACCCACCTTAAAGATTGTTCATGAACCCAACCATCACCTCTGTGCTGCTGGCCTTTTTTTTCGGCTGGTTTTTCTGGCAGTTGTACGGACGCTTTGGCGCTTTGGCCAAAATGGCGTCGGAGGGCCGGTGGGACCGCCCCTGGCGGCGGCTGGGGCTGGTGTTTTCCATCGGTCTGGGCCAATCCAAGCTGGTAGGCCCCCGCAAGGAGCGGCGCGCGGGGGTGATGCACGCCTTTATTTTTTGGGGGGCATTGCTGGTGGGTTTGCGGGAAATGATTTTGATGGGGGAGGGGTTTGTAGAAGGGTTTCAGGAGCTTTTGCCGGGGCTGGGGGCCGATTCCCCCCTGGCCTACGGGTATGTGGCGCTGGTGAACGGGGCGGAACTGGCGGTGGCCTACATGGTGGGGGTGGCCCTTTACCGGCGGCTGGTCAAACGATACGCCCGGCTGGACCTCAACTGGCAGGGCATTTATGTGCTGCTGTTCATCATGGGCATTGTTACCACAGATCTGGCTTATGACGCCGTCCGTTACGCCCTGGCTGCCCAGGGGGGGGCGGTTCATCTGCTGCAATCCCCCGTGTGGGGCAGCGAAGTGGATTGGGCGCCGGTTTCCAGACTGTTGGCCGGGTTGGTTTCCGGCCTGGGGGCAGACTGGCTGGATGGGTTGCGCCAAGGGTTGTTTTGGGGCCATCTGGTGATTATGCTTTCCTTTTTGAATGTGTTGCCCAACACCAAACAATTTCATGAGCTTACCGCTCTGCCCAATGTGTTTTTCGGGGCCTTGAACCGCCCCCATGCCCCCATCCCCCGGTTGGACCTGGAGGACGAGCAAGCCTGGGAGGCCGGGGCCGTCGGGGTGAACCGGCTGGAACAGCTGACCTGGAAGCAGGGGTTGGATTTTCTAAGCTGTACCGAATGCGGCAGGTGCTACGATAGCTGCCCCACCTATCTGACCGGCAAACCCCTGACCCAAAAATGGTTCAACCAATCCCTGCTGGCCTATTTCAAGGAGGAGCAAGCCAACCTGTTAAAGACCGGCAAAGCCGGGGAGGCCAAAACCCTGGTGGGGGATGTGATTTCCCCGGACACCCTGTGGGCCTGCACCACCTGCCGCGCCTGCGAGGAGGCCTGCCCGGTATCCATTGAGCATGTGCCCAGGGTGATCGGCATGCGTCAGGGCCAGACCCTGATGGGAGAGGCCTACCCCCCGGAAATGGCCAACGCCTTTAAAGGGCTGGAGCGCAACGGCAATCCGTGGGGCATCGGTTACGACCAAAGGGCTGACTGGGCCAGGGATGAGCCGGTGACCATTTTGGACGGCCCGGTGACCGAAGAGGTGGAGGTGGTGATGTGGGTGGGCTGCATGGGG
>JAOUFO010000349.1 GCA_029858165.1 Deltaproteobacteria bacterium
GGCGGAAATTTGGGGTTTCTGGAAGTTTTTCTTGACAATTCCGGGGCGGGCCTGATATTTTTAGATGAAATTCCTTCAAACAGGGCAAATCATGCGCAATCTGACCAACCAGTCGTTAAATTTATCCAGCGGATTAAACCAAAGGCAAATAACGCCTTGAGGCCAGATACGTTTGTCGCGCACCGGGTAGGGGCGCCACAGACGGACAGGGCCTTTGAAGGCCCTGTGGCAAAATGAACCAAGCAAATGAAAAAAGCCGCGGGGCCTTTCAACAAGGCTGACGCGGCTTTTTTTTTAGAAAGCCCCGCCACATTTTTTTCACCGTGTTTTTATTCACCCCGGAGGGCGGCCTTGACCATCAAAGACAACATGAAGACGGAACCCAATTTTATCAGGATATTTGACACCACTCTGAGAGACGGGGAGCAGTCACCCGGCTGTACCATGACGGGTGAGGAAAAAATGATGATGGCCCAACAATTGGCCCGCCTGGGAGTGGATACCATAGAAGCCGGGTTCGCCGCGGCCTCCCCCGGAGATTTTGAAAGCGTGCGGGATATAGGCCATACCATCAAGGGGCCGATGGTGGTTTCTCTGGCCCGCACCCGGCTGGACGATATAGACCAGGCGGCGGAGGCCCTGAAAGGCTCCCCCAACTGGGGAATCCACACCTTTATCGGGTCCAGCCCCCTGCACATGAAGCACAAACTGAACATGACCCCCGATGAGGTGGTGGCGGCGGCGGTGAAGGCGGTGGAACATGCCAGGCGCTTCACTCCCCGGGTGGAATTCAGCCCGGAGGATGCCACCCGCGCCGAGCCGGAGTTTCTGGTGCGGCTGCTTTCAGAGGTGGTCCGGGCCGGGGCGACCGTGCTGAATATCCCCGATACGGTGGGGTACACCACCCCCAGAGAAATGAACACCCTGATCCGGCGGCTGATCAATGAGGTGCATCAGGGGGATCAGGTGGTGTTTTCCGTCCATTGTCACAACGATCTGGGGCTGGCGGTGGCCAATTCCATGGCGGCGGTGGAGGCCGGGGCGCGTCAGGTGGAATGCACCGTCAACGGCATCGGAGAACGGGCCGGCAATGCCTCCCTGGAAGAATTTGTGATGGTTTTGAAAACCCGTCATCAGGTTTACGGCCTGGAAACCGCCATCCGCACCGAACATATCTACCAATCCAGTCGGCTGCTGACCCAGTTGACCGGGATGGCGGTCCAGGCCAATAAGGCCATCGTGGGGGCCAACGCATTCGCCCATGAGGCGGGAATCCACCAGGACGGGATGTTGAAAAACCCCCTGACCTACGAAATCATGACCCCTGAGTCGGTGGGCATCAAAGCCAGCAATCTGGTTTTGGGCAAACATTCCGGCAGGCACGCCCTGGCCCAACGGATATCCCAAATGGGCTATGAACTGGGGTCAGAAGAGCTGAACCGGGTGTTCAACAGCTTCAAACGGTTGGCGGACCTTAAAAAAATCGTATATGACGAAGACATAGAAGCCCTCATCAATCAGAACCTGGCGGCGGATAACGCCCGGTTTTCCCTGAAAAGCCTGCTGGTCACCTCCGGCACCCACACCACCCCCACCGCCGCGGTGGAACTGGAGGTGGACGGCCAAACCATCCGGCGGGAAGCCGCCGGAGACGGCCCGGTGGATGCCGCCCTGAACACCATCAAGGCCATCACCGGCATGGATTGCAGGCTGACCTATTACAAGGTCAATTCCATCACCGGCGGCACCGATGCCCAGGGAGAGGTTTCGGTGGGGGTGGAATCCCACGGCATGAATGTTTCCGGACGGGGGACGGACCTGGATATTGTGGTGGCCAGCGCCAAAGCGTTTTTGAACGCCCTGAACCGGCTGGCCTGGCGTCAGACCCATCCCCGCAAAAGTGCCATCTTGTAATCAAAACTGTTTTGTGGATTGAATCAAAGGGAGGGGGGGCCCCTCTCCATCCGCTCATCGGGTGTGACTCCCTGGAGGAATTTCATGCACCTTACCATGCGCCAGATCGCTTTGTTTGAATCCGTGGCCCGCAATTTAAGCTTTACCAAAGCGGCCAGAGAACTGTTTCTCACCCAGCCTGCCGTGTCCATCCAGATCAAACACCTGGAGGAAAGCGTCGGCGCCCCCCTGTTTGAACAAATAGGCAAACGGATATTTTTAACCGCCGCCGGACGGGAGGTGTTTTTGGCCACCCAGGATGTTCTGGCCCGCACCAAAGAGCTGGAACGGACCTTGGCTGAAATGAGGGGGGGGATGGTGGGGAATCTGGATATCGCGGTGGTATCCGCCGCCAATTATTTTGCCCCCCATTTGCTGGGGGCGTTTTTAAAACTGTATCCGGGGGTGAATGTCCGGCTTCAGGTGACCAACCGGGAAGAGGTGATAGAACGCCTGCATGACAACAAGGATGATTTGGTGATCATGGGGCAGGTGCCGGATGCCATGGTGGTGGAGGCCCATCCATTTTTGGAAAACCCCCTGGTGCTGGTGGCCCCTCCCGACCACCCTCTGGCGGGAGAAAAGCACATTCCCATCAA
>JAOUFO010000037.1 GCA_029858165.1 Deltaproteobacteria bacterium
AGGCGGTGGAAATGGCGGCCTCCTTTGGCATTCAGGCCCACATTGTCTATGGCAAGGAGCCGGACGTGGTGCCCCGCATCATGGCCGGGGAATCCATCGGCACCTGTTTCCTCCCCACCGCCAAACGGTTGAAAAGCTATCACCAGTGGCTCCGTTTCGGCCCTCTGGTGGGGGGCCGGGTGATGGTGGATTCCGGTGCGCGGAAGGCCCTTGGCAACAACAAAAGCCTGTTGACCGCCGGTATATCCGGGGTGGACGGAGGGTTCGGCAAGGGGGAGATTGTGGATATTTTCAGCCAGGATGAGGAAAAGCTGGGGGTGGGGCTGGTCAATTACTCGGCGGAGGATCTGCGGGATATCATCGCCCAAAAAAACAGCGCGGACCGTCCCCCAAAATCCGCCGAATCCAAAGAAGTGGAGGCCATCCACAAAGACCGCATGGTGTTGGTCAACGGCGGGTGACAATCCACCGCCCCTGCCAAAAACCGGTGTTTCCCCTAAGAGACGGCTTTTTTCAGCCGCCGCATGGTATCCCGCACCAGTTCCATCTGGATAAGAATGTGCTTTTGGTCAGGGTCCGCCAGATGAAGAAACAGCCCGTCCAGTTCCTGCATCAGCCCCTTCAGTTTGGAATGGTTCATGGATTGACCCGAAGGGGGCGGGGCCGCCCGCCGGGGGTGCAGGCTGTGGTTTTGCTCACTGCGCATGCTGTCCATCACATCATTGTAATTCCAGCCGAAGGCCATGCAGATTCTGCGCAAAAGTTCCAGAGAGGGCATGCCCCCCCCCTCCAGACTCCGGTAGGTATCCAGATCCACCCCCAGCAGCATGGCCAGAATCTCATCGGTCTGCCCCGCTTTATTGCGGGCTTCTTTGAGTCGTTGGCCAAAGGTTTTGTATTCTCCCATGGAAAACTGGCGCCCCCCCCCGGGCTTATCAAGTTGCGCATCCCCATGGCTTCCCGCCCGGCTGTCTGCCTGGCTGCCGATGCCCGCCATCTGGCTGTTCCGGCGGGGGGAGATCATTTCGTTTAAGATGATCCGCTGGGCATCATAAAAGTTCCAATCCATCAGAGTACAAAGCCGCTTCAAGGTGTCATCCTTGGGGTACCTCCCTCCTTCCAGCCCCTCATATTCCTCAGGGGACATCCCCAACAGCACTGCCATTCCTTCAAGGGTCTGCCGGGCCTGAACCCGTGCCTGGATCAGCCGTTCGTGAAAATTGGATGGAGCATCCTGCACGGGGGCCTTTTTTTTTTAAGGTGAAGGGCGTATCTCCAACCCCAAGGGGTGTTTCTTTCAAAAATGCAAATATCCGGCCTTTTCAACCCGGTGCAACAATGGTATAAAACCCTTGAATTTTCATGCGATACCCGGCAGGCTTTCATTCAGAGTGTCCTGAAGGGATGGGCTTTTCCCAACACCGGGCCGTTTGAAAGAAAACCCTTTTTTGGCAAAAGTTTGATCATTCGGTTGCAACAGGTATGTTTGGGATTTACTATTCCAATGAGGGGTTTGCATCATTCTTTTATTTCCCATCCTTCTTCCCCCAGCACAAAAGGGAAGGGGGTTGGATGGAAGGCCTGCGGCCCCAATAAGAAAGGCGGCGCAAGCCCGGCTAAAGGCGGCCTTTAGGCCGCATGCCGGTGCTGAAGCCGCTAGACAGGAATCCCAAACCCCCGCCTGTTTATCAAAACGGGAGCTTTTGGCAGTTATGCAGAGGTTTTAAAAAATATAGATACCTATACCATTGTGGGGGGGGCTGTCCCTTCCCCTTTCAACCACCACCACAGGCTGGATCCGGACCTCCAATCCGTCCAGTAGACCCCCTTTGATCAACGACACCTCAGACCAGGACAACAACCCGGTTTCCTTGGCCGTGGATATTCTGGATGGTCCGCCGCCCACCATTCTGGTGGTGGATGATGACCCGGATATTTTGCGGATTGTTCAATTTTATCTGAAAAAACAGAACTATACCATTTTTACCGCCACCAACGGGGAGGAGGCGGTGGCCGCCCTGGAGGAACAGCCGGATATAGAGCTGATTCTTTCGGATGTGATGATGCCCAAAATGAACGGGCTTGAATTGTTGAAGGCAGTCCGCACCAACCCTCACATGGCCGATATTTCCCTGATTCTTATTTCGGCGGAGGGGCAGACCTCCAAAAAAGTGGCCGGATTGGATTTGGGGGCCGATGATTATATCACCAAGCCGTTTAACTTTGACGAATTGATGGCCAGGGTCCGCAACCATTTAAGGCTGCGTCGGCTGCAACGGGAGGTGACCCTGAAAAACAGCCTGTTGAAGGCCAGAAACGATCAGCTGACCAGCGACCTGGAGGCTGCCCGCACCGTTCAGCAGGCATTGATGCCCCATGTGTTGCCCGAAAATCAGTATTTTACCACCGGCTCCAGATACATTCCCCTGGACCGGGTGGGGGGTGATTTTTTTGATATTGTGCTGCTGGATGGCGGGAAGAAACTGGGGGTGATCATCGCCGATGTGTGCGGCCACGGGGTTGCCGCGGCGTTTATTACCGCCATGACCAAAATTTCCTTCCGCAACAGTTGTTTTTCATCCTTTAACCCCGGCCATGTGCTGACCCAGATGAATCAGGAGCTTTTTTCCACCCTGCAATCCGGGTTTGTCACCGCTTTTTACGGGGTGTTTGATTTTACCGCCCAAACCCTTTCTTTTTCCAGCGGGGGCCACCCCCCGCTTTTAATCCACCAAAAAGAAAACAACCAGGTGACGGAACTTCCGGCCCAATCCACTTTTTTGGGGTTTTTCAACGAAGTGGAGTTCAAGACAGACACCTTCCCCATTCAAAAAGGGGACCGGGTCCTTTTTTACACCGACGGCATTTACGAAGGCACCAATCAATCAGGGGAGACCTTCGGCATGGAGCGGGTATGTGGTCTGATCAAAAGCCACGCCGATCTTTCCATCCCGGATCAGATCAACAAATTGCTGGATGGTTTGTTTGATTTTCTGGGGGGAGAAAAATTGGAAGACGACATCACCCTGTTGGGGCTGGAAATACTGTGATTTTTTGTTTGACAACCCACCACCCTAAATTTAAGCTGATAGCTTGATTCCTGTACGTCCCCATCGTCTAGCTGGCCTAGGACACCGCCCTTTCACGGCGGCGACACGGGTTCAAATCCCGTTGGGGATGCTCACATTCCAACCCCCTGTAGGTCTCACGGGTGATGGGCTGACGGGTCCACCGTCGCATCACTTTCGTTGGTCCAAAGGGGGGGGTGCCTTGCGGGAATCCTGTTCCTGCGGCACCTGAAGGCAGGGCCGGTAGCTCAGTTGGTAGAGCATCTGACTTTTAATCAGAGGGTCCCGGGTTCAACCCCCGGCCGGCTCATTTTTCACTTCACCTCATAGCGGGCCATCCCTTCAAAGCGTCGGCTGCCGGGTTTTCCGGCAAACACCGATATTTCGCGGCCCTGGGCAGTAAAATTCCCCACAAACCATTCCCCCTGTCGTTCCAAGGGCGTCAGTCTGCCGTTGATGGAAACCCACCCGGTTTCCATGCCGGGCAGCCTCAATTTAAAAGACACCTTTTCTCCCTGGTGCAGGACCCCTTCCAGGGGGGCTTCCACCATCCCTCCGATTTCCAGAAACCGGGTGTAAAATTCAGGAAAGGGAGATGCCGGAGAAAACGGGCCTTCCGCGGAAAACGGGTAAGCCAACACCTGATTGTAAACCCCCCCTTTGTCCCCTTTTCCCCTGGCGAATACCCGCACCAGATAATCCCCCGGCTGGTCCATCCTGGCCAGCAGCACGGTGGACCCGTCAGTCACGGTTTGGGCCATGGTTCTGCCGGGGATTTCCTGCCCCCGGAATTCCAGCCGGGCCAAAAGGGGCTGGCCGTTGGTCCGCAGGGTCAGTTTTAAAAGCCCCGGAGAAAAAACCTCATCCGTCAGTTGAACGGCTCCCTCACCGGCAAAACGGGCGGCCTGGGTCAGGTTGTCGGCCACCGGGTCCTCTCCTTCCAGGATTTCCTCTCCCGCCCGCAAAACCTTGATTCCCTGAAAGGCGGGGTAGGGTTCAAAAGGGGTGCCCAACCCCAACTGGCCGGGGCCTGCGGGTTCGGCCAGCAGATAGGTTTTGCCCTGGTATTCTATATATTTCTGGTAAGGGCGGGGTTGGCCTTCAATGCCCATCAGCATATGGTTGGGCAGGGTGAGAAACACCATGCCGATTTCCGGGTCGTGAGCCAAAACCGAGGCCAGCAGCACCGCCTTGGTATCGCAGTCCCCCCAGCCTTCCAGCAGGGTCTGGGGCGGGGCCAGCACCCCCGCCAGCACTTTGCCGCCGCTGGTATCAGGGGGGATGGCATAGGGAACATCCTGGGCGAAGGCCAGCAGCATCCGGATCATTTCATCCCGGCTGCCGTGGGCGGCCTGTCGGGCCATTTCATACAGGGGGCGGGTGAATGGCAGAGAACGGGCGGTCAGCCGGTCAAAATCGGGCAGCAACAGATTGCCGCTTTGGCTAAACATTCCTTTTTGCATGGCCTCATCTCTGGCCCGCAGGTTCTCCGCGTTCACGATATACGGCTTGAACATCCAATCCGGCACCCCGAAACCGGCCACCAGTTGGTCCGTGGGTTGCTGCTCCCAGCCCCAATTCCACTGCCAGTCGCGCCCTTTGTGGTCCTTGAACACATAAGAAAAGCGGTATTGGCCTTCGGTCAACGTTATTTTTTGATGGGTGTGGGGGTTTTTCTGGAATCCGGACCGGGCCAGCTTGGGGGTGGCCCCCTTTAGATAGGGGGCCATTTGCCGGTTCATGGCCCCGGCCAATCCCAATGCCAGCCCCAACACCCCTCCCAGCCCCAACAGCCCGGCGGCCATCCAGTTCAGGGCTGGTTTGGGTTTGCGAACCGTCATCCGGTGAGTGGAGGCCATGGGCGTTACGGGTGAATGGGAGGTTGGGGCCGGGTGAGGGCGCCCCTTTGGGGGCCGCCTTCAGAGGGGGCGATGTACACTTTGCCCTGAGGGGGCTGGATGGACGGTTCGGGGGAGGCCTCCACCCGGCTTAAGTCCTGATAGTTGACCAGTCCGGCCACAAAACGTTGGACCGGCGCCCGGATGGATAAGGTCATCCCCAGCACCACCGAGGCCAGCAGCACCGCCACCGCCAGGTTGTTTTTGCGGATTTCCCCCATTTCATCAATGTGGATGGTGGCCTTGAGGTAGATAAAGATGGAAAGAGACATCACCGCGATGCTGAGCACCAGAGTGATGGCGTAAAAGGCCAAAAAATACCCCAATGAGACAAACACCATGGCGGCGGTCAGATGGTTCTGGCTGAGAGCCATGGTTCGCAGGGCCTCCACCGCGGGCAACACACTGCCGTTGACCAACAACAGCACGCACACAATCATGGTCCCCGCAAACAGACTGGCCGCCGTGTTGCTTTCCAGCAGCAGGTTGCCTTTGGGGGTGTGTAAAAAGGTTTTGGTGAGAAATTTGATGCTGAAAAACACGGTGGCCAATCCAAACAGCAGGGAAAGGAGAACCTCGTAGCTGGTAAAAAACAGGGTTTGAAAATCCATGGGGTCCCCTTGGAAGGTCAGGTTGTGGGTGTGGGGGGCAGAGTAAAACTGAATACGGATCCGCCGCCGGGGTTGGGTTCCACCCACAGGCGGCCTTTGTGGACGGCGATGATTTCATGGCACAGAGGCAGCCCCATGCCGGTGCCCGGTTCCCCTGTGGTGCCGGGAGTTGTGGTTTTTACTTCCGGGTTAAACAAATTCGGCAAAAAGGCAGGCTCAATCCCCACGCCGGTATCCCGCACAGAAAGGGTTTGGTCATCGGGGGAGAAAACCGTGACGGTATCCCCGGGGCGGCAGAATTTGATGGCGTTGGTCACCAGATTTTGAATCACCTGATACAGCAGGCGTTGGTCCCCGTGCCAGACCAGTCCATCCGCCACCCGGTTTTCCAGCCGAATCCCTTTTTCATCCGCCAGATGCTTCAACAAAAACACCTCATCCACCATCATCCGCGGGGAAAACGGCATCACCTCCGGGGTGATTTTTCCGGTTTGCAGACGGTTGAGGGTCAGCAGTTCATCCACCATCAGCACTACCTGACGTCCACGGGTCAGGATTCCCGCGGCCAGCTCCCGCTGATGGGGGGGCAGGGGGGGGTCCTGGCTTTCCTCCAGGGTTTGGGCAAACACCAAAATGCTGCTAAAGGGCGAACGCATATCGTGGGCCACCAGACTTACAAATTTGTCTTTCAGGGCGGTGGCTGATTCGGCTTTTTCCCGGGCCTTTTCGGCCATCAGGTTGACCCGGCGCAGCTCTTTGTTTTCCTGCAACCGTTTGACCGCCAGACTTTCATGGGTCAGAGCGGATTGCAAGGCCGCCTCTTTTTCCTGACGGATCAGGGTGTAGCGGTCCGCCAGGGCCAGGGAAAACAGAATGATTTCCAGGGCCGATCCCCATTCCAGCCCTCTTAAAGTCAGGGTGTTGGGGGGCAATTGACCCACATAAGCCAGTACAACCACAACCACCCCCAGCAGTTCGGGCACCTGGGCAATCACAAAATAGCGGGCCGCACGGGCCTTTTGCAACCAAAACCAGACCGCCACCCCGAAAATCAACAATTGGGTGGGCAAAAGGAACATATCCGTGGCAAACAATCCCACACCCAGACCCAACCCGGCACTTGCCGCCAAACCGAGGACACCCAACACCTGCCACAGGGTCAGCCAACGGTTCAAACGGGGGGCGTTTTGGGGGATTTCAAAAAACTCGCGGGAAAACTGCAACCCCAGAAGAGCAATGGAAAACCCGCTGACCACCAGCACCCATCCCAGGCCCTGGCTTTGGGCGGGGCCGGGGTGGGTCAACAACACCCCATGGCCCGCACCTGACATCACCGACCCGCATATCCCGAAGGCCAGAGAATATCCCACATACCACCAGTATTTCCGGTCCCGCAAAAACAGCCCCAAAATCAGGTTGTACACCAACATGACCCCGATCAGCCCCATATAGGCCCCGCTGGTCATGGCTCTCAGGGTCAAATCCCCATGCAGGGTCGTGGGATCCACCAGCCGGGGAATCAAAAGCAAGGCAAAAACTGATTGCACCCGCAAATACACCTGAAGGGGTTTGCCGGGGGGGAGTTCCAGGGGGAACACAGCCCGGTCATCAGGATAAGCCCTCCGGTTTCTGGGGACATCCATGCCCGTGTGTTGGGTTTTCATCACCCGGTCCCCATCCAGCAGGTACACCTGGGCCTGGGCCATCCATACGGTTCCGGTGTCCAGCAACAGGGTTCCCGCTCCTTCAGATGGCCTCAGATTCCAGCGAAACCAATGGACCGTGTTTTTTTCTCCGCCCAGGTTCAGGGTATCGGCGTTGTTGGTTTGCCACAACACACCGCGGCTGGGGTGGCGCACCTCTTCCAGGGTCAGCTTTCCGGTGGGGTCCGCCAGATATTGGGTCTGGCCGCCCAGGGGCCAATGGGACCGGCCATCCTTTGAGGCTGCCGGAATGACATAAGGAGATTGAAAGGACGGGGTCAAACCGGTGGGGGGGGCCGCCCAGGCAGGGAAAACAACGGCGGTGAATCCCCCCAGGACCAACGCCCATGGGATGATCTGTTTCAATGGGAGAGCATTCATGGGGCAAATGGCTAGGATATGGAAGGAAAAATCCCTGAGAATGATACCACCTATATCCCAATCCAAATGGAATGAATAGAAAATTTCGGAGACCAAAACCGGAAAGCGGCCCGCAGCCGGATGCCCTTTGGGGATGGAGGGTTAAAACCGCCTGACCTGCACCCGAAAGGCAGCCGACTCCGCAAAAAAAAAGGAGGGCCTTTGGATGGCCCTCCTTTTATAAAATGGAGTCTGGAATGATATTTTTTTCCGCAGCCAGGTGTACCCCGGATGGGGATTGTCGGGATTAAAGCCCCCGGCCTCCCCGGCTGGCGCCGGAAAACCGGCGGTTGCCGCCCCCCTGGGGGGTGCGTTTGCCTGAGGCGAATCCACGCTCGCCGGTCCCGTCATGGCGGCGGGGGCCGTGGTTGCGGGAGGGGTGGTCCTCCCCCTGGCGGACAGGGGGGCGGGTGGCACGCTCCCACACCAGTCCGGGTACTTCCAGGCGGGTCAGCCGGTGGCCGGTAAACCGTTCAATGGCTCCCAGTTTGGACCGGTCCTGGGGGCCCACCAAAGATATGGCGGTGCCGGTGGCGCCGTTGCGCCCGGTGCGCCCGATGCGGTGGACGTAGTCTTCCGCCACCTGGGGCAAATCAAAATTGATAACATGGCTGACCCCCTGGATGTCTATCCCCCGTGCGGCCACATCGGTGGCCACCAGCAATTGCACCTTGCCGGAGCGCAGAGAATCCACCGTGCGCTGGCGGGCGTTTTGGCGCATGTTGCCGTGCAACGGCGCGGCTTTGAGGCCCATGATTTCCAGCTTTTTGGAGAGTTTGTCGGCCCCCCGTTTGGTGGAGGTGAAAATAATCCCCTGGGTCAGGGTGGCATCCTGCAACAGATGGGTCAGCATGGCGTGTTTATGCTCGGGACCTTCCACCATGTGCAAACGCTGCTCAATGGCCAGATGGCGGTCCTTGGATTGGGCCAACTGGATGCGCACCGGGTTTTTCAACAACTCCTTGGCGATGATTCCCACCGATCCTTCCAGGGTGGCGGAAAACAAAAGGGTCTGCCGGTCGGCGGGCAGGGCGGCGGCGATTTTTTTCACCGGCTTCACAAACCCCATGTCCAGCATCCGGTCGGCTTCATCCAACACCAGGATTTCCAGCCGGGAAAAATCCACCAGCCCCCGCTCCAGGTGGTCTATCAACCGCCCGGGGGTGGCCACCAACACATCCACGGTTCCCCGCAACAGCCGCTCCTGGGGGGCATAAGCCACCCCGCCCACGATGGAACCGATTTTGATTCGGGAGGGACGGCCCAATTGTTGGGTTACTTTTTCCACCTGGCCCGCCAGTTCGCGGGTGGGGGTCAGCACCAGGATCCTGGGGCCGCGGCCCCCTTTTTTCCAGGGGGTCAGCAATTTTTGGAGGGCGGGCACCACAAAGGCCGCCGTTTTTCCGGTTCCGGTTTGGGCCGATGCCATCAGGTCCAGCCCTTTCAAAGCCTCCGGGATGGCCTTGGCCTGGATTTCGGTGGGGGTGTGGAATCCATTTTCGGTCAACCCGGCCAAAACAGGCTGGCCCAGGTGAAACTGTGTAAAACTGTTGACGGCGGATTTGGTGCCGGTGGTGTCGTGGATGACGGTGTCGTTTTGAAGTTCTTGCAAGGGTTAGTCTCCTCACCCACTGCGCACCAGCGGATAAAAGGGTGTGAACCTGTGTTTTTAAAGGGGCAGTTTCCGTTGTGCGGGGAATAACCGCCAGGTTCCAGTGCCGATCCTTGTGGCGGAAAGCCCAAGGGCGGGTTGTCACGGACCAGAACGCAGGCGTTGAATAATCGCAGGTGAGGTCGGGGACAATCTGAACCCCTATTGTAAGGCTCTCAATATCAAATAGCCAGCACCAAATGAAACCATTCAATCATTGTGGGTCCCCGCCCCATCCTGATTTAATGTTTGACACCAGTCCCGGACTGTTTGCTACAATGGATGGACCCCCAAACCAAACCGGGGGCGGAACACAGACCACCCATCGGGGACCGAGGGCTTGATGAAATTCGCCGCCAAACAACCTTTTCAGCAACATTCGCGATTGTCCCGCTGGGTGGGCATTTTGCTGGCGGCAGGGTGGCTGACCCTGGCGGTCAACCCGTGTCTGGATTCAGCGGCCCCGGGTTTGGGCGGCCTGTCTTCGGTCCTGCAAGCCGCCCCGGTCCATGGGGGGATGCCGATGTCCACTCATTCTCACCCCACCCGCCCCCCGTGCGGGGCGGACAGTTGTCTGGACGGGGGAGTTTTGGCTGTGGGGGGCGAAATGCTCTCCCCTGGAATCCAACGGGTGGTCTACATTCCGCTTCCGGCGGTGCAACACCCGGCGGACAGTCCTTCTCTTGGGGGGGTGTTTGCGGACCTCCCCGCGGTTGATTTTCCCCAGGAGAATCCATTCGCTCTGCCCCACCCCACCCTGATGCACCACGCCCTGTTGATTTAATTCCCCTTGTTTTTGCGAGCGGCCTTTGTAAAGGCCCCAACCGGCTGGATCGGCCCTGATGGGGCGGACCGCCTTTGGCAAATCAAGCGAGGAGTTCTTTCAGTGAACCGTTTATGGAATAACCATTCAAGAGCCGCCCAGGCACAAAAACCGCCTCCCGCGAAAGGATTCTTTTTGCCGGGGGTTGTTGGATGGGTTTTGGTTTGGGGGTTGCTGGGGTTGGGGCCGGTGTGGATGGCCGCCTCATCACCGGCCCTGGCAGGCCCCCCCGCAACACCGGCCGGGCCGGGTTCGTCCCCTTCCGGGGCGGCTTCCGGGCAAACCCCTGAAGGGCAGGTGTCCGACGGGGCGGCCGCCGGTGGAGATTCCGCCGTACCCGCTCCTGTAACCCCTTCCGGGGCCGATGGAACCGCCCCCCAACCGCCCCCCGGCCCCACACCGGAA
>JAOUFO010000038.1 GCA_029858165.1 Deltaproteobacteria bacterium
CGGGAGCGAGACCGGTTGACCATCTGGGCCGTCAAGGCGATTTCCGGCACCAAAATCAAACAACTCTTCCCCAGAGACAACGTTTTGCGCACCAGATGGAGATACACCTCCGTTTTGCCGGAACCGGTCACCCCTTCCAACAGCACCCCCTGGTATCCCCCCTCCCTGGGGCTGCCAACCGGCTGCCCGTTTGCCCCCTGCTCCAGCCACCGGAACAAAGGGTCCGCCACCGCCTGTTGCTCGGGGTTCAACGGCAAAAAATCCTCCGGGGGGGGCAGGTCTCCCAAATCCCGGCCTTCCGGCTTGGGTTTATCCACCACGGTCACCATGCCTTTTTCGGCCAGACCACGCACCACCGGCCCCGGGGCGGCCATCAGGGCCTTGATCCGGTCCATGGGCACCGCCCCTTCCTGGCGCATCAGCCGCAGAATTTTTTCGGCCTTGGTTTCCGTCATCCGGTTGGGGCGGCCCCGGGGGGCGGCCTCCATCAGGGGGCCTGGTTCCACCCATTTTTCCATGGGAACCTGCCGCCGCAATCCGGCGCTTTCCCACAGGGTTTCCACCCCGGTGGGTGACCGGCGCCGTGCGGCCAGCCACCGGTCATCAGCAGGGGTGGGCCCGGCCTTTTTCCAATCGGAAAGGCTCCATCCATCCCCATCCCCCCCGGTGCGGGGGGATTGGTCCACCAAAGCCCGCACCCCAGGCGAAAGCCCTTCCACCCCCGTAGGGGACGCCCCGGCCCGCCAACGGTAACGCACCATGAGGCGCACCCCCAACCCGGAAGGCAGCCCGGCTTCCAACACCTCCCCCCAGCCGCAAAAGTAGTAATCAGCCACCCATTTGGCCAGATTGAGTTGCTCCGGGGTGAACAATGGCGCCTCATCCACCACCGAGGCCAGGGATTTCAATCGGGAGGGGGCCACATCTGACCGGTCCGTCAGCTCCACCACCACCCCGCTCAGCCGCCGCCCCCCAAAAGGGACCATCACCCGCACTCCGGGGAGCACCTCCCCGGCCAGGTCCGGGGGCACCCGGTAATCAAACACCCGCCGCAGAGGAACATTCAGGGCAATCCGGGCGAACATAAACCACCGTGTTGAAAAGAAAAAAGATGGAGAAAAACGGGTGAAAGGGAAGGCGGGAGATAATCCACCGGCTGACTGGAAAAACCCGGCCCATTCAAGTTATAGTATGTTGAAAGGGTCTGTTATTGTTTCGGTTCCAAAAAAGACCGGCCGGAAAAACGGAATTTCCGCAAAGATTCAGCGTTTCAATCAATTTACCAGGAACCCTTCGGTTTGTCCTCAGGAGCCCCTCCATGGCCAAAAAAACCTACATGGAAACCCTCTATGACAAGGAAGACGCCGGAACCATCACCTTCCAGCGGCGGGAGGAGGTGGAGCCGGAAATCAAAGCCTATTTGTCGGTTTTGGCCCAACTGAAAGAGGACATGGCCCAGGACCCGGCCATTCTGGAGGGGCTGGCCCAAATTGAGGTGAAGTTGCAGGCCCTGCGGATATCCAACGCCCCCCTGGACCAGATCCGCCAGAACCTGAACGCCCTGGTGCATGTGCCCATCGGCCAGGGGAAATCCCTGCGGTTGGACAGCTTTCGCAAAACATCGGCCAAGGGGCAACTGGCCACATCCGACGATTACCTGGAACGGGTGGCCCGGCTGGTGGAAAACACCCTGGGCAACCTGACCCATCTGCTGATTTCCTGGCCCGATGACACCATTTTGCTCCATTTTCTTTCTGAGCTGCAACAGGCCCAACAATACCTCCTGCAAAACAAAGGGGATTACCATGGCTTAAAAGCCCGGATGGATCAAATCAGCCAAAGCCCCGACCTGTGGTATTACACCGAAAAAAAGAAGGAATTTCTGGTGGAATGGTTGCGCCCCTTCCAGGAAATGCTGGGGGGGGCCATTGATACCTTAAATGAAAAGGAAATGGCCGATGCCCTGAAAAAAGTGGACAAGCTGCGGGAGAAAAAACTGGCGGAACTGACCCACCTGATCTTGGAAACCAACCTGGACCCTTTCCGGCCCCACAACCATGAAATGCACCCGATTATCAACGGTCACAACGCCGATTTTTGGGGATCATCCGAGGTCCGCAACGAATTCATCAATCTGATGAGCAAGGTTATCAACCACTTTACCTTTAACCTGGATGACCGCTTTCTGTTGTTTAAAACCAAAGACGGCCAATTTGCCTATCTGGCCGGATTCGCCGATGATTCCTTTCAGAATTCCCAGGTGCTCCACAACGGACGGCTGGCCATTTATCCCCACATCAAGGTGTTTGTGGCCGACACCGCCTCCGGCAGATACAATGAAATCACCGCCGCCCTGCACAATGAAAATCTGGCGGAATATTACTCCCATCTGAAAACCGCCGTGGTCCCTTTTTTGGTGGCCATTTCCAAAATGGTGGGGTTCAACCTCAGCCCGCAAATCAAAGAATCCTTTGATATGTGGATCTAACCCAACGCCGTCCATCCCCGGCGGATCACCCCTTCAAGATTCCTCAATCCATGATTTCTTTTCAAGTAACCCACCAATCCGGTCAGGCCCGGACCGGGGTGATTTCCACCCCCAGGGGGGATATCCCCACCCCCATTTACATGCCGGTGGGCACCATGGCTTCGGTGAAAACCATGAGCAGCCAGGACCTGGTGCAGTTGGACGCCAAAATCATTCTGGGAAACACCTACCATCTGCATGTGCGGCCGGGGGAGGAACTGATCCAAAAACTGGGGGGGCTTCACAAATTTATGGGCTGGGAACGGCCAATGCTCACCGACAGCGGCGGGTTTCAGGTTTATTCCCTGGGGGACCGCATGAAAGTGACCGAGGAGGGGGTGGCGTTTCAAAGCTATGTGGACGGATCCAAACGGATGCTGACCCCCGAAAAAGCCGTGGCCATCCAGGAGGCCCTGGGGTCCGACATCATGATGTGTCTGGATGAACTGCCCAGCCTGCCCGCCAGTGACGCCCGGCTGGTGGAATCCCTGGAACGCACCACCCGCTGGGCGTTGCGGTGCAAACAATCCCGCACCGGGGATAACGCCCTGTTCGGCATCATCCAGGGGGGATGCAACCCCGGATTGCGGCAAACCTCCCTGGGTCAGCTTTTGGATATCGGATTTGACGGCTACGCCCTGGGGGGTTTAAGCGTGGGGGAACCCCCGGAAGAAATGTACGCCACGGTCCAGGCCGCCGCCCCCCTGCTGCCGCCAGAAAAACCCCGCTACCTGATGGGGGTGGGGGAGCCTCAGGACCTTCTTACGGCGGTTGGCGCCGGGATGGATATGTTTGACTGCATCATCCCCACCCGCAAAGCCCGCCACGGAACCCTGTACACCCGCCGGGGGCAAATATCCATCCGCCAAAACAAATTCAGAGAGGACCCTGCCCCTCCGGACCCCCAATGCGGCTGTTTTGTCTGCCAGCATTATTCCCGGGCCTACCTGCGCCACCTGGCCTTTGCCCATGAAATCACCGGGTTGCGGCTTAACACCTACCACAATCTGTATTTCTATCTGAGATTGATGGACCAAATGCGTCAGGCCATCCGGGAGGACCGGTTTGAATCCTTCTCCAAAGAGTTCCTGGCCCAATACCAGGCCGGTGAATAAACAAAAAAAACCGGCGGGGGTTGGTTGAAACCCTTCCGGCTTTAAGGCTATGGTAAACCATCCCCGGCCACACCCCGGCACCCGGTTTACACCCCATCCCCGATAAAGATGATGAACGCCCCAGACACCCCCAATCCATCCGATCCAACCCGGTATGTATTGGAAAAAGCCCGGGCGGCCCGCAAAGCCTCCTGGCGGATGATGACTTTTTCCACCGCGGAAAAAAACCGGGCTTTGGCCGCCATCGCCGATGAGATTCACACCTCCGCCACTGAAATCCTGACCGCCAACGCCAAAGACATGGACCGGGGGGAACAAGCCGGGCTGGGGACCAAACTGGACCGGTTGTTGCTTACCCGGGAGCGGCTGGATGCCATCCGGACCGATATCGCCGAGGTGATTGCCCTGCCCGATTTTGTGGGCCGGGTGGAAGGGGAAACCACCCGCCCCAACGGGTTGACCATCACCCGGGTGCGCACCCCTTTGGGGGTGGTGGGGATCATTTACGAGGCCCGCCCCAACGTGACCGTGGATGGATCGGTGTTGTGCCTGAAAAGCGGCAACGCGGTGCTGTTAAAGGGGGGCAGCGACGCCCTCCATTCCAACCGGGCCTTGGTGGATGCGATCCGGCGGGGATTGGACAAGGCCGGGCTGCCCCCGGACGCGGTTCAATTGCTGGATTCAACGGACCGGGCGGTTACCGCCGCGTTTTTAAAAATGCGGGGGTTGATAGATGTGATCATCCCCAGGGGAGGGAAGGCCCTGATTCAGTTTGCCGTAGAAAACGCCCTGGTGCCGGTGATTGAAACCGGCGCGTCGGTGGTTCACGCCTATGTGGATCGGGAGGTGGATGTGGATCAGGCGGTGAACCTGATTGTCAATTCCAAAACCCGGCGGGTTTCCATCTGCAACGCCCTGGACACCCTGCTGCTGCACCGGTCCCGGCTACCGGATGTGGGGGAAAAACTGGCCCGGATCCTGGCAAAGACCACCCCTCCAGTGGAGGTGCGGGCCGACCCGGATTCCCTGCCGGTGTTTCGCCAACACATGGGGGACCTGGCAGGGGCGGCCAACCCGGATGTGGATTACGACACGGAATTTTTGGATTCCATTCTGGCGGTGAAAACCGTGGATTCCCTGGATGAAGCCCTGGATCACATCCACAGCCATTCCCTGCACCATACCGAAGCGGTGTTCACCACCAATGGGGAGGTGGCCGAACGGTTCATCCGCGAGGTGGACGCCGCCGCCGTGATGCACAACGCCTCCACCCAATTTACCGACGGGGGTCAGTTCGGGCTGGGGGCCGAAATCGGCATTTCCACCCAGCGGCTCCATGTGCGGGGGCCGTTTGCGTTGGAAGGATTGACCACCATGAAATGGCTGGTGCGGGGCACAGGTCAAACCCGCCCTTAGAATAAACCAGGGGGATTTCTCTGGGATAAACATGCTGGAACTGGATTATGATCTGATTCCCTTATCCCAGGAAGACCAGGATCTGGTGCGCCATGACGCCCGGACCCTGGCCGGGCGGGGCGGCATCCCCCCTTTAAGCCCCCATCAGTTCGGGCGGTTGGTGGTGGTGAATCCCAACATCGGCCACCCGATGCACCCTTTGCCCGATGACCTGCGCAAACCCTTGCGGCGGATGGCGGTCCCGGTGTATGAATCCGGAAAACCCCTTCAGGGGGGGGAAATCATCCGAAAAATCAATGAACGGGCCAACGAAACCCTGTATGTGCTGTTGCTGGAAATCCATTCCACATTCCCCTCTCTTCAGGATTTTCTTCCCCGGCTGCCCCATCTGGCCGGTCAGCATCCCCAAAGCCGGTTTATCATCCATTCCAACCTGGAGCAACTGACCGGATTGATCCGGGAGGCGGTGGGGAGACAAAAAGCAACCCTTGCTTTTTATTTCAACCATCAGGCGGACCCGGTGGTGGTGGCTTCCGAAGAAGGGCTGGCCAATCTGGTCACCGTCATCCCCCGCTATCCGGGGTTTCCCATTTCCCCCTTCACCCGGATGAAAATCCGCCAGGGAGAAAAAACCGAATGGTTTACCCAGGAAGGGATGAAACGGCTGGTCAACCGGTTCGGGGTGGGAAATTTAAACGAAATGGACATCCCTGCCCGGCAGAAGGAAAAACTGCTGTCCCTGGAAATCCCCTTGTCCGCGGTGGCCGCGGTGGCGCTGAACCCCAAACCGGGGGGGACGTTTGCCGGGGTGGTGATGGATGGCAAAAAAATCCCCATTTCCATGTTTGCCCAATTGGGGCTGGATAAAAAAGAGATTCCCCTCAACCGGATACAAGCCATTATCCGCCACCGGCCCATCCATCAGGATGAGGAAATCCCACTGGCACAGGTGAGGGCGCTTAAAATCCGCTGCCTGGACGGCTCCACCGCCCTGGCCTGGAAGGCCGGCCCCGCCTACATTCCTTTGCTGGAACTGGCCTCCCTGCGGATCAGCTGGCCCCAAAAATCCCCCGGAAGCACCCCTTTGGCCGGGAAAACGGCTGAGAATACAGAGATATTTTTCGAATCGGTCATCGTCACCGAGGAAAACCACCCCCGGATGGCCGATGTGCGGGGCGCCATCCGTCTGGCCTACCTGCAAACCATTTATCAGGAATCCCTTTCCCGCACGATTCGCCTGCAACGGATTACCGGCCAGCTTAAAATAGCCTGTCTGGGTCCCCTGGCCGCGCAAACCTTAAAGGTGTTGAACCCCATGGGGCTCAGCCGGTATATCCCGCCCGGGTCCATTTATTTTCTCACCGATTCCATCTCCCAACTTGCCGAATATGAAAAATTCCCCCAACGGTTGGAATCCCTCTATGGTCAACTGCTGAAGGAATTGACCGACCTGTTTTCATCCCAGGCGGGGGGAACCCTGAATCTGGGATTGATCAACCACAAAATGGTGCTGATCCAGACCTGGGTGAACACCCCCCCCTCGTTCGCCGACCTGAAGCCTGATGGGCTGGAAGGGGTGTACAACGAAATGCGGTCCTTTATGGACTACATGGAAAATGAATTCAAACGCATAGACCCCCAGGGAACAGACGCCGCCAGCCACCTGGAAAATCTTCACCGGGTGGAAAAAGCCCGGTTGCTGACCAAACAGATATCCAACCTGCTCGGCCGCCAGTACGGAAAGTTTTTCAGCGCGGAGGAATACCCGGATTTTGTATTTTTCGGCACCGACAGCGAATTTCAACAAAACGGGCGGGAGGTGTTTTTACCCGGAATCGGCTGGAACCAGGTTTTTAAAAACCCGGCGGTGGCCGGATTGTTCGCGGAGGGGGATTTTGCTTTTTCTCTGTTTTTGGAAGAGCAGGTTTCGGTGATGGAAACCCTGCGGCGCCAGGAAATGACCCTAAACCCCACCGAAAGCAGTTCCCTGGATTATTTTAAACAGCGGATCGCCCAGGCGGAAAAAGAGCTGGAGGATCTGCGCCAAACCGCGCAACCGGAAGAAATGATGAATTCGGAATCCTACCGGGCCACCCATAAAATGTTGGAGGATTCCCATTATTCCGAAATCACCCGCTACGAAAATGAATGGCGGCAGGAAATGAAAAACCTCCGGCAGGCGGAAGAAACCTATTTTCACCTGTTGGGGGGCATTCATGACCAACTGAAAGGGGTGGAACTGCCCCATTCCGCCCTGCTGTCCGGGGAGGATTACATTCTGGCCCTGGACAAAGTGCTGGAAACCCAGGCCCAAAACCAATTGACCGCCCTGGGAGAACACATCCAAAAAATCAGCCAGCAGGTCAACCAGGAACTGGAAGCCCGGAGAAACCTGCTGAAGGGGTATCTGGCCGCCTTTGTCCACATTCAAAAAACCCTGTTCCCTTTGCGCCGGGAGGAGTTTTTTGTAAAAACCCGGAACGAAATTGAAACCTCCATCCCGGGGCTGCTGGAAAAACTGAACCGTCTGGCCTCCGCGGGGGGCCAGGAACTGCAACGGCTGGAAAAACGGATTCATGTGGCCCGGGTGGACATGAAACGGGAACTGGAGCAGATCAACAGCAACCTGGAAAGGATGCTGGCCAAAAACCAACAGGCCTTCACCCGGTTGCGGGATGGACTGGCCCGCATCATGGGGCTGTTTCAACTGCCCAGTGCGCAAACCGACCCCGGCCATGACCCGGAGGCCGGACCGTCCCAGATACTGGAAAAAATAAAAAGCCGGCAGGAAGAGGCGTACCGGGAACTGAAAACCATCGTGGTTTCAGCCAAGGAATCCAACGATGGGCTGTTTTCTGCCCTGAAGCTGCTGTATGTCAAAAAACAGGAAACCTCCCTGGCGTTGTTTGCCAGCGCCAACGAATTGGCCCTGGTGGGAGAACTGAAAAACCAATCGGGAATCAAACGGTGGGTGGGCCAAAAAATCACCCATCCCCTGGTCCCTCCTCCGGATTTAAAACCCCAGGCCGATATCGTCCAACTGGAAAAATCCATGGCTGTTTATCTGGCCCAATGGGAAAAACTGGAAACCGAACTGACCCAAAACCCCAAACTGGTGGAGGTTCCCCCCCCTTTGTACGAAGCCCTGGCCGAATTCAACCGGTTTGAGCAACTGCTGACCGGCTACAATCAGGCGGTCCGCCAAAGAACCCTCCATCAAACAGCGGCGGAGGCCATCCAGAACCGGCTTTCCCAATTAAAGGAGGAAAACCCCCGGCTGGCGGAGCTGATTTATCAACGGATGCTGCCCGCCTACCGGATTTTATGCGAAAAATTTTTTATCCCTCTGGCCCAGAGGCGGATAGGCTATTTGAAAAGCGCCAGTCTGTTTATGCAGGAGGTGGGAAGGCTTTCTTACGAGGAGCTTCAACGGGAGTTTTTAAACCGGGCGTTGTTCCGGCGGTTCCATCTGGGTCAATTTGTCAGCGGGGCCTATTACGGATTGGATACCGGCCACCCCGCTTTCGGTCAGGTTCGCAACACCCTGCCCGCCATATTTCAATTTTCACGGGTGGCGGTTTACAATCTGGAAGGGCGGGTGCTGACGTCCACCCCGGCGGGGTTGACCAAGTTGCCCCCAGCCCCCCGCCCGGCGGCCATTGTTCAATTTTGCGAGGAGCAGGCCAAAGCCCCGGCCCCATCCAGGCATACCTATCTGGTGTTGCCCGCCACCTTGACCCTGCCCCAGGCCCTGGATGTGATTTTGCGCAAGGAGCAGATTTTCCACGGCCTGCCCCGGCTGGTGCTGATTTATGTAAGCAAATTCAATCCGGACCAGATTAAGGAGGATTCCGCCTTAAGAGAAAACTACTTCAAGGCGGCGCGCCACAATGTCATATTAAACATCCGCGGTTCCGGCATGGTGGACAGCCCGGAGGCCATCGCCCACCGCCTGATACAGGAAACCCTGGGGTCCGCCTTTAACCTGCCCCAGGTGCGTTATCCTGAAGATTACCGCTCTCCGGTTGCCGCGGAAGCCCCCCCCGACCCCGGTCAAGCCGAAACCATCCCCTGAAAACACCATCCCCCAACAAACCTTGGGGGGAAAGCACCCCCCTTTTAAGTTCCCGGTTTTACCGCGGGTTTCTTTTTCTTCTTTTTCTTAAACGGGGCCACCGCTTTTTCGCCGTACACCGCCACAATATCCTGCTTCAGCATCCCCATTTCGGCTTCGGAAAAACTGGCATCCGGGTGCAGCCAGCTGTAGGTCTTTAAGGGCATTTTCTTTTTCACCAACAGGTTGTAGGATTCCCGGATTTTGTGGGCCTTGTTTTTGGCGGTTTTGCCTTCCCACTTGGAGAAGTTCAGGTCTTTGCGCCCTTTGGCCACATGCCGGGCAATCAGAACCGAAAAAGGGGGGATATAGGTATAAACCGGCCACCGGGTTTCGTTGCTGTGGCAATCAAAACAACCCCGGCGCAACAGATCATCGGCACGGGGGGTGATGATCACCCCGGTGTAGCGCAGGGGGGGGTTGGCCTCCGGCAGTATCCAGGCGGATCCCCCCATACTGCCGCCCACCACCGCAACCGCCAATCCGGCGGCGATCATCCATTTTGTTTTTCGGGTCATCGGGTTTCATCCTCATCATCATGATCCTCATCCCCCGGATGGGTGTGTTTCTTTTTGGGGGGCAAAATAAATTGGGGGCCGTAAAGATCGCTGATGTCCCGGGTGATTTTATCCACATCCGCCTTGGAAAGGCGGGCCTCCTCATGGAGCATCAGATAGGTGCCCAGGGGCATATCCCCCTCTTTGATTTCATGGAGAGCCTCTTGCAGGTTTTCTCCCTTTTTGTGAGCCGAAAGGGTATCCCATTTGGAAAAGTTGATATGCTCCCTGGCTTCGCTTACATGGTAGGCAATCCCCAGGGACAAGGGGGGCACTTTGGAATACCAGGGCCAGCGGGTTTCGTTGCTGTGGCAGTCAAAACAGGCCCGTTTCAGGATTTTATCCCCTTCCCCGGTCAGAATCGGGGACAGGTTGCGGGCTTCCGGGTTCCGCTCTCCGATGAGGAGAACACCCCCCGCCCAACTGCCCAGCAGGGCCGCGATCAGCCCGTAAAGGGTATAGCGCTTCCAGTTTTTGCCTTTCATGCGGATTTTCCTTAAAGTTGGTCTACCGGGTTTGTGTCAAGGGACCGGCAGAGGTTGTAAGGCAATTGCATCCTGTTTGGATAAGTCCGGGTTTCTCAATAACAAAGGGCGGGCTTACGCCGCCTTTCTTTGGGGTCCTGTCCGGCAACCAGCACAGCCCTGCGTTGTGTCCCCTGTCGGCTCCAAACGCCGCAGGCTGGCTGGTTGCACTTCTTTGGGGTCCTGTCCGGCAACCAGCACAGCCCTGCGTTGTGTCCCCTGTCGGCTCCAAACGCCGCAGGCTGGCTGGTTGCACTTCTTTGGGGTCCTGTCCGGCAACCAGCACAGCCCTGCGTTG
>JAOUFO010000350.1 GCA_029858165.1 Deltaproteobacteria bacterium
CGCCCCCCCGCCAGCACACTCCCCCACCAGGCAGACCGTGTGTCATCCGGCCCCCCTCCGGGGGAGGCTGACGCAAACCCTTTTCCATCCCGCACCATCGGCCGGGTGGCGGCGCTTCACCCGGCCATAAGCCCCAGGGAATTATCCCTTTACCACCGCCATCGGTTGATCCGCCTTTCGGCGGATCCGTCCCTGTTGGCCGGGCTGTCAGTGGGGGACCTCATCGCTTTTGAAACTGACGGCAGGGAGCAACTGACCGAGGCCGTAAAAGTGGGCGGCCCCGCCCCAGGAATCTGGCGGGATTCATCCGATGGGTTGCGCTGGAGCCTGCCCGGCCCGGGGGGGGTGAATCGGGGAGAACTGCTCGCCTTCCGCCAGCGGGTCCTCCACACCATCCGGGAGTATTTCAACGGCCAGGGCTTTTTGGAGGCGGAAACCCCGGTGCTGGTCCGCGCCCCCAGCCCGGAGCCGCAGTTTGCCCCGCTGGCCTGCGGCGGAGATTTCCTGATCACCTCGCCGGAATTTCAACTCAAACGGTTGCTGACCGGCGGCTTTGAAAAAATTTACCGCATCGGCCCTGCCTTCAGAGGAAATGAAACCGGCCCTCTCCACAACCCGGAATTCACCCTGTTGGAATGGTACCGGGTGGATGGAACCCTGGATTCCCTGGCGGCAGACCTGGAGGCCTTGACCGCCCGGCTGGCCCCTCTTTCCCCGGCGGTGGATGATGGCGGTTTTTTAACCCTTCCCCCATACCCCTGGCGAATGGAGGAAACCGCCCCCCCCCCGGAAGCATTGCGGGTGGATATAACCGCCCCGTTTGAACGCAGCCGGGTGGCCGATCTGTTTGCCGCCCACCTGGGGGTCCGGCTAAACAACGTGACCACTTTGAAAGGGCTGATGGCCGCCTGGGGCAACAGCCCCATCCCCCTGGAAGGCCCCCTTCCCGATTTTGAACAGGCATTTTTTCGGCTGTGGAACCGGATGGAATCCCGCCTGGGACAGGCCGCCCCTTTGTTAATCACTCACTGGCCCGCCCCCCTGGCCAGTCTGGCCGCCCTGTGCCCCCAGGACCCCACCCTGGCCCAACGGATGGAATGGATGATCGGGGGCATTGAACTGGCCAACGGCTTTGTGGAACTGACCGACCCCATGGAGCAGCAATCCCGGTTTGAGGCGGACCTGGCCGCCCGCCATGCCAGGGGAATGGCCCCCCTGCCTTTGGACCGCGCCTTTTTGGATGCACTGGCTCAGGGGATGCCCCCGGCAGCGGGCATGGCCCTGGGGGTGGACCGGCTGGTGATGCTGCTGGGGGGGGCACACACCCTTCAGGAGGTGCTGCCTTTCGGCTGGAATGAACGGTAATCAAGCCCCACATTTTCTTGAAAGCCTGTATCAGGGGGGTGCTCCCCCACATGGCTTTTCGTTTTCCTGTTGTGTCGCCAAGCGGCTCCAAACGCCGCAGGCTGGCCGGTTGCCTTTCCATTTACCTACGGAACCATTTCATGATTGAAATCACCGGAATTGACCACATTTATTTCACCGTATCCGATCTGAATCGCTCGGAAATTTTCTATGACCGGGTTTTGTCTGATGTTCTGGGCTTTCGGAAAAACAGGTTCACAATTAAAAACGAGCCTCACATCCAGTACTTCAATCGATACTTTGGGATTGTCCTTCGCCCCTCGCAAACGCAATCCCTGTACAATTCCTATGCGCCTGGTCTACACCACTTCTGTTTTCGTGTTGACTCGGAAGCCGATGTTTTGGCCGTGGCCACTCAACTTCGCGGCCTGGGAATAGAATCATCCGAGGCCAGACTCTACCCTGAGTACGCTCCTGATTATTGGGCAACTTTCTTTTCGGACCCCGATGGCATCCGCCTTGAAATCACCAACTATCGGATGGAGCGCCGGGAACGTCACAACAATTGGTAGTTGGGGGCCTACCCATCCTCCCTCCCGATTGCAGGAAAGCGGGTCTCCCATACCCTTATTTTTAGGCTTTGAAGACCCCCGATCCTGCGTTGACAACCCCGGCAGGCTGGGATATAAATACTAGATGGTTGTCGGAGGCAAGCCTGTGGGCTTATCTTTTGGACAACCACCAACAAAACCTAACTTTAACAAAAAGGGGTTGTAGTTAAGTCGGTTATAACGCCGCCCTGTCACGGCGGAGGCCGCGGGTTCGAGTCCCGTCAACCCCGTTTTAAAGCAGACATACAGATTTTCAAAGCAAGCCTTGAGATAAGGCCCATGACAGCCTCCCGCATTGAGATCAAAAGCCCGGCCAGGGTCCCGGCCGGGCTTTTTTTTATCAGGACCCGCCGGAATGGAATCCAACCAACTCCACCCCAGACACCAGGCCATTCTCACCGAAATCATCCGGTATTACCTTGCCAGCCATGAGGCCGTCAGCGCCCGGTCCATATCCAAAATTTCCCAATTGATGTTGTCCCCCACCTCTATCCGCAACCTGATGGAGGATTTGTCCCAGGCCGGATACCTGTCGTTTTTAAGCCAGGGC
>JAOUFO010000351.1 GCA_029858165.1 Deltaproteobacteria bacterium
TACACGACCCGGAAGCCCGCCCCGATGAGGCCCTGCACGAATACGGCATGACCTTAACCCCCACGGAAGAACTGGCTCCGGCCGACGCTGTGGTGCTGGCGGTGGCCCACAAACCCTATCAACTGCAAGGGTGGGGGTTGATCACGGACCACCTGAAAGGGGGAAAGGGACTGGTGGTGGATGTAAAAGGAATGCTGGACCCGGCCCAAACCCCCCAAGGGTGCGGACTTTGGCGTTTGTAACCCCTGAAACAGATCATTCACCATGGCCCAATCCGCAGCAAAAGCAGGCCCTCACCAACCATAAAGAGAACATTGAAAACCATCCTGGTCACCGGCGCCGCCGGATTTATCGGCTCCCATCTTGCCATCCGTCTGCTCGCCCGAGGGGACCGGGTGGTGGGGGTGGACAACATGAACAATTATTATGATGTCACCTTAAAGGAAAACCGGCTGAAACGGTTTGATTCCGACCCCAATTTTTCCTTGCGCAAAATGAATGTGGAGGACCGCCCGGGGATGAAAGCCCTGTTTGAGGAATTCCGTTTTGACGCGGTGATGCATCTGGCCGCCCAGGCCGGGGTGCGCTATTCCCTGGAAAACCCCCACGCCTACATTGATTCCAATCTGGTGGGGTTTTGCAACATTCTGGAAGGCGCCCGCCATTCCAAGGTGGACCATCTGGTGTTCGCCTCCTCCTCATCGGTGTATGGGGCCAACACCCGCCAGCCGTTTTCCGAGCATCACAATGTGGACCACCCGGTATCCCTGTACGCCGCCACCAAAAAAGCCAATGAACTGATGGCCCACAGTTACGCCCATCTTTACGGATTGCCGGTATCCGGGCTGAGGTTTTTTACCGTGTACGGCCCCTGGGGCAGGCCGGATATGGCCCTTTTCCGGTTTACCAAAGGGATTCTGGCCGGAGAACCCATCCCGGTGTTCAACCGGGGGGATATGGTCCGCGACTTTACCTATATTGACGACATCGTGGAAGGGGTCATCCGGGTGATTGACCATCCGGCCCAACCCAACCCGGATTGGTCCGGGGATGCCCCGGACCCGGCATCTTCCAAGGCCCCCTACCGGGTATACAACATCGGCAACAACAACCCGGTCAAGCTGATGGATTACATTCACGCCTTGGAAACCGCCCTGGGCAAAAAAGCCGTCATGGACCTGTTGCCCATGCAGCCGGGGGATGTCCCCTCCACCTACGCCGATACCGCCGTTTTGGACCAGGCCGTGGGGTTTAAACCGGCCACCCCGGTGGCGGTGGGCATCCAACGCTTTGCCGATTGGTATCTGGACTACAACGGAATCAAGGGGTGATGCCGGAATATGAAAATCACCGCAACAAAACCTGACCAGGAAACAGGGATGAAAACCATTTTGGTCACTGGCGGTGCGGGATTCATCGGTTCGGCAGTGGTCCGCCGATTGGTGCGGGAAGGCCATTCTGTGGTCAATGTGGACAAGCTGACCTACGCCGGCAATGTAAACGCTGTGGCGGAGGCCGCCCAAAACCCCCTGTACCATTTTGAACAGGCGGATATTTGCGATGGCAAGGCTTTGCAAAGAATTTTTGAACACCACCGACCCCAGGGGGTGATGCATCTGGCGGCGGAATCCCATGTGGACCGCTCCATTGACAGTCCCGCCGATTTTGTGGAAACCAACCTGGTGGGCACCTACACCCTGCTGGAAGTGGCCCGCCGGTATTGGGAAGCCCTGCCTCAAAACCGCAAGAGTGCCTTTCGCCTGTTGCATGTATCCACAGATGAGGTGTACGGCTCCCTGGGAGCGGAAGGAAAGTTTGGGGAGGATTCTCCCTATCGCCCCAATTCACCCTATTCGGCCAGCAAAGCCGGGTCCGACCACTTGGCCCGTGCCTGGCACCACACATTTGGCCTGCCGGTCATCATCACCAACTGCTCCAACAACTACGGCCCTTGGCAATACCCGGAAAAACTGATTCCGGTCACCATTTACAACGCCCTGGCAGGGGGGGCACTTCCGGTGTATGGGGATGGCAGAAATGTTCGGGAATGGATTTATGTGGAAGACCATGTGGATGGCCTGTTAAAAGCCTTGCGCCTGGGCTTGCCCGGCGAGGTGTACAATCTGGGGTCTGAGGCTGAGGTTTCCAACCTGAATCTGGTACAACAAATTTGCTCCATTTTGGACACCCTGCACCCCAACCCCCGACACAAACCCTATGCCAGCCAGATTGCCTTTGTTAAAGACCGCCCCGGCCATGATTTTCGCTATGCGATAGATTCAGGCAAAGCCCAACGGGAATTGGGATACAAGGCGGCCACCCCTTTATCCAAAGGGTTAACCCAAACGGTACAGTGGTTTTTAGACCACCCGGAACACGCATCCGATGACGCCGCAAAAAGAAGGGGGTTGGCATGAAAGGCATCATTCTGGCCGGAGGATCCGGCACCCGCCTGTACCCCCTGACCCTTTCCATCAGCAAACAGATCATCCCGGTGTATGACAAACCGATGATCTAT
>JAOUFO010000352.1 GCA_029858165.1 Deltaproteobacteria bacterium
TGGAGCGTGAACCCCGGCAGTCTTGCCCCAGGAACCCACAATTTACGGGTGAAATTGTCCGTGACAACCAACACCCCTGTCACCGTCTGGAGCGGCGAGTTCAAAACCACCGACGGCGTGGCGGCCAACCCCGGGGTGAATGACTTTCAAACATTCAGCGTCACCGTGCCTTAAACCCCTGAACAAAACCGGGGAGAGCCAAAGGCCCCTCTCCCCGGTCGCTTGTTGCGACCTTCCCCTCCCCATCCAGGGAGGGGATGAGTTGTGGCTGTTTGGATGGATACAACCACTCTGTTTGGATGATTCCAAGGTTTTAGTTTGGTGATTCAATTGAAATGTTGAATGTTATTTCCACCATTCCTGTGTGGGGGGCCAGAAGAAGTGCAATCCGCCCGGCTTAGTGATTTGGAGCCGACAGGCGGCACAACAAAATACGGTGAACCAAAGCCAAAGCCCCCAAGTGTCCCACACTTTCATCCGGTTCACGCAGATATCTCATCTTTTAGGATTGGGTAATCCATGATGCTGTTTCAATTTTTTTGCCGCCGAAGGGTGCTTCTTCCGGCTTTGGTTTGGATGGTATCGCCTTGGATGGCGTGGGGTGCCTCCTGCTGCGGGGGAGGGGGGGATTCCACCCTGATTCTACCCAAGGAGGCCGCAACCATGATAAGCCTTTCCGCCGGTTGGGAGCGGTATGATGGTTTTTGGGACAACACCGGAAAATATCTGGCGGACCCGGAAGATTCCAACCTGAACCAAACCCGGCTGACCACCGGTTTGGCTTACCGGCTGGCCCCCCGCTGGCAGGGTTCGCTGTCCATCCCTTATGTGATGAACGACAACCGGTATGCCGGGGAAACCAGCCGCTCCCAGGGGTTGGGGGATACCTCCCTGGGCCTGTGGTACGAAAACTTTGACAACACCATGTGCGTCTACAAGGTGGATTCCCTGGCGGACCTGATGCCCGCGGTGTATCTGGGGGCCGCCCTGACCCTCCCCACGGGCAAATCCCCTTACGGGAAATCCAAATCCAGCTTTGACGTGACCGGCAGAGGATTTTACCGGCTGGATGCCAACCTGTTGGTGGAAAAAACCATATACCCCATCACGGTCTCCATTCAAACCACTTACGGCACCCATATGCAGCGGCCCGTCAACCAGGAATACGGCCGCTATGTGGAGCCGTATCAAAAAAAGCTGGGGGACCGGTTTCAGGTGACCTATCTGGCGGGGTACACCTATTTTATGGACAACCTGGACACCCTGACCCTGAATCTCACCTGGACGGATCTGCGGGAAAAAGAGGCCTCCATCAACGGAAACAAGGAACCCGCTTCGGATATGGCCAAAAAAAGCGCCGGAGGCTCCCTGGCCTGGGCCACCATGAACAAAGACTGGGTTGTTACCGGCGGATTCAGCCAGGCCCTCAAGGCCGCCGGGGGGGGGAGGAATTTCCCGGTCACGGAAACCATCTCTCTGGGGGTGCGTTATGTGGATTTTTAAAGCCAAACATGGCCCGGCCAGCGCTCCACCCAGGGGGTCTTGGGTCCTGGCGGCCCTGATGGCTGTGGTATTGGGGGCGGCAGGGTGTGGAGACATGGCCGGAGACCTGCTGCCTTCAGGAGCAGACAAACGGGGGGGGGATGGTCCTTACCCCGGCCATCCCGCCCCGGATTTTACCGTGACCGACAGCCTGAACAATCCGGTGACCTTGTCCGCCCAACTGACCCCGGCCACTCCCGGCAGCGGAGTGGTGTTGTATTTCACCATGTGGTGCCCGGTATGCAATGGCCATGCGGACCAAATCCTGTCCTCTTTCACCGCTGCCTATCCCAATGTCCGGTTCTATCTGGTGGATTTTGTATCATCCACCGTGGCCCAGGTGCGGGGCAACCAGCTGGCTTACGGCTACGGCGCTTTAACCACCCTGGCCGATACCGCCCGGCAGGTGTTCAACAAGTATGAGGGGACCATGGCCATCGCTGTGGTGGTGGACCGCAACGGCATTATCCAAATGAACGAGGGATTCAAGGATGGCGCGCGGCTGACCGGCGTGTTGAACAGCCTGCCGTAGGGAGCAGGGAAAAGCGAGAGTGAAAGAGCCTTCTGGGTTTTTGGGGCTTTGCCCCAATCCCCACAAGGGAGCGAGGCTCCCTTGACCCTGTTTAAGTTTTCTTCACTGCCCGTAAAAGGGGGGTGCGGGGGGGTTGCTCCCCCGCAGGTATTTTGCTTTTGGGTTGGCAGGTTGCACTTCTTTTTAACCGGCCCGGCGGGCTTTGAATCGGATGGGCAAAAGCACTTCCACATATTCCTGGGTGTCGGCCACCCCTTCTCCGGCCGCATAGCGGGAGATTTCCGCCTGACTGAGGTCGGTCAGCACTTTTTCCAAAGTGCCCTTGGCCGCGCAATCGGCCATATGGGTCTGGATGGCTTGGCTCAGGTTGTCCAAAGCCTCCTGGGTGGATTTGCCGTGGGCCTCCACGTTCAGCTCTCCGCAGGCGGCAGATACCCGTTT
>JAOUFO010000353.1 GCA_029858165.1 Deltaproteobacteria bacterium
GCGGGGTCGGAACTTGTGGCAACCCCGCCTGCGGGGGGGGAGTCAGCCCCGGTCCGTTCCCTTTTTCCGGCCAGGGTGCGGCTGGTGGGGATTCAGCCGGATTTTTCTCTCAAGCTGCTGGCTTCCAACCCGGAGATGTCTTATTCGGACCGCACCATGAGCCTGGGGACCCTGCTGGGGGATTCCACCAAGGCGTTGCAGCAAACCCCGCCGGGGGTGAATCCCATTAAGGGCCATGTGGGGGGGACCCTGCCCACGGTGGTGGTGTGGCCGGAATCGGTCTATCCCCTGCCTTTTACCGATAAGGGGGATTGGGCGCCTCAAGCCCCGGTGATGGCCAACGCGGTGCGGGAGTGGACCGCTTTGAGGAGAATCCATCTGGTGATGGCCTCTATGGAGGTGGCCCCTTCTTTGGACAGCCAGGGACGGTGGAACGGATGGGATTATTTTGGGGCGGCCATTCATGTAAGCCCCGATGAGAAGCCCCTGGAACTGTACCGCAAGATTTTTTTGATTCCTTTCGGGGAGACCATCCCTTTCGGGGATTGGTTTCCCACCTACAGGGCTTTGCTGAAAAGCTGGATTCCCCAGATTTCCGAATTTAAATCCGGCACCGATTACACCGTTTTCAACATTGCCCCCGGGGTGACGGCGGCCCCGCTGATCTGTTTTGACGCCACCCGACCCGATATCACCCGGGGCATGGTGGAGCGCGGGGCCAACCTGGGGGTGGTGATGGCCAATCTGGCCTGGTTCGGCAAAACCGGGGCCTCCCCCCAGTTTGCCCAATATGTGCGGTTCAGAGCCATGGAAAACCGCATCCCCATTTTTCTGGTGGCCCAAAGCGGGGAATCGGTGTTGATCAACCGCCTGGGGCGGGAGGCATCCCCCAAGCTGCCCCTGTTTGAGGCCGGGTCGGTGGCCGCTGCCGTCACCCTGTGGCCGGGGGGGGGATTCTACACCCGCTATGGTTTTTGGGTGGAACTGGGTTTTCTGTTGGGCTTGGGGGTGGCGTTGGGGGTGCTGCTGAAACCAAAAATGAAACACCTGCGGGGGGGCTGACCCCCCGCGCCCCCTTTTTTTCCAGAATCCTTGGATTATCCGGCAGGGTTATTTGCCCCCGAACCGTTTGAACAGTTTTTCAAACAGGGGCAGGGAGCGGTCTATCACCTCCTCCTCCACCGCATAACACAACCTGAAGTGGCCCACCCCAACGAAGGCGCTGCCCGGCACAATCAGCAGGTTTTCATCCCAGGCGGCTTCCATAAAGGCCACTTCATCCCCGCCGGGGGTTTCGGGAAACAGATAAAAGGCCCCCTGAGGCCGGGCCATGGTGTATCCCATTTTCAGCAGCGGGTTCATGATGCGGTCCCGCAAGGCTTGGTAACGGGCCACATCCACAGTCTGTCCCATCAGGAAGGGCAGGGCACGCTGGACCAGCAACGGGGCATTGACAAATCCCAAAATCCGGTTGGCCAACACCAGGGCTTCCAACAGCACATCCCCGCCTTTCATGTGGGGATGGACGGCCACATAGCCGATACGCTCCCCGGCCAGCCCCAGGTCCTTGGAATAGCTGGTGACCACGATGGTGTTTTCATACAATCCCAGGGGAGAGACCGCTTCCACCCCGTCATACACCAGTTTGCGGTAAGGCTCGTCAGAAATCAGCAAAATGGGCCGCCCTTGCCGCTCTGAGGCGCTCCGCAGCCATTCCGCGATCGCCTCCAGCCGTTCTTTGGGGTACACCACCCCGGTGGGATTGTTGGGGGAATTGATCAACAGCGCTTTGGTGCGGGGGCTTAACGCCTCCTCCAGCAACGATGTCTGTACCTGAAACCGCTTGTCGGTGGGCACCCGTTTTATCCGCCCCCCATGGTTGGCGGCGTAGGAATCGTATTCCACAAAATACGGCACAGGACACAACACATCATCCAGCGGGTCCAACAAAGCCTTCAACACAATGTTCAGGCCGCCCCCTGCCCCGCAGGTCATCACCACATGGCGGGCCTCAAAAGGCAGGCCGGTTTCGCGGGCCAGTTCCCCGGCTACCGCCTGTCGGGCCTCGGGCAGCCCTCCGTTGGGAATATAAGCGTGCATCCGAGGGGTGGGGCGGGAAAGTATATCCTTTAATGCCTGATGAAACGCCTCCGGGGGGTCCAACAAAGGGTTGCCCAAAGAAAAATCGCACACCTTGTCGTCCCCCAGCTCCGCCTTCAGGCGGTTGCCTTCCTCAAACATTTTGCGGATAAGGGACCCCCCCTTTACCGCATGGGTCATAGACTCCGATACAATCATTCCCATGGTTTCCTGCCTCTTAAGTGGGCCGCCGGGTTTTCTTTGGAGGAAATCCAAAAGAACCCGGGCGGCAATCCCCAAAGCCTATCACGGCTTCAACCACTTGGGGAATCCGCCTTGTCTTTTGGGGCGCTGCCCCAAACCCTGCAAGGGAGTGTCATGTCCAGCGGTTCACCACCGCCATCCGCCTTGCGGCGGCTTGGGGCGGGGTT
>JAOUFO010000039.1 GCA_029858165.1 Deltaproteobacteria bacterium
GGCGGCATGTTGTCAGGATTGCTGATGGCGGTGTTTATGGTTCCCGGGCTGATGGTGGGGGGAATGCTGACCCCCGCGGTCCCCATTGCCGCTTTGGAGCAAATTTCCCCCATGGCCGCCATCCAGCGGTCTTTGAGGCTGATGCGCCCCCGGCTGCCTTTGGGCATGGCCGTGTTCGGCTTTTTTGTGGCTGTGGGGGCGATTATCCCCCTGGGGGTGATTTCTCTTGCCGGGGTGGGGCCTTACACCCCGCTGTTGGGGGTGATTCTGCAAGCCGTCACCATGCCCCTGGCATTCGGGGCCAATTTGTATTTGTATTACCGTCTGCGGGCAAATGAGCCTCCCGTTCCCTCCTCCAAGCCGTAACCCCAACCTCCCGACCGCCCTGCCCCGGGATGGCATCAGCCGCACGAAAGCGGCCCGCGCCGCCGCCGGGGTGTTTGGGGATCCTCCAAGACGGATTGAACCAGCCGCAACCCATGCTGGCCCGTCCATTGCATTGATGATGAAACCACACATTGGGGGACCGGCGGTGGGTTTCAGCTGCCCCGCTGACCATCCCGGTTCCCACATTTTCCCTGTTTTTTTTGATGGAGGACCCCTTATGGACTCCCTGTTTGACACCCGGCTGTCTCTTTTGCAAAAATCTCTGGATTTGCGCTCGGCCCGGAACAATCTGCTGGCTTCCAACATCGCCAACGCTGAAACCCCCGGCTACAAGGCCCGGGACCTGGTGTTTGAAAAAGCCCTGGGAGAAGCCATGCAATCCCAGACCCCCGGCCCGTTGCAGGTGACGGACAGGCGCCATTTGGATGGCCGTCAGCCGCTTCCGGTGGAAATGGTGAACGGCGAGATGATTCAATCCGGCAACCCGGTGGGTTCCCTGGATGACAACTCGGTGAATCTGGAAACCGAAATGGCCAAACTCGGTGAAAACCAGGTGTCCTACAACGCCCTGACCCGGATGATGAACTACAAGTTCAATTTGCTGAAAACCGTTCTGTCTCAAGGAGATTAGCCATGAACTTTCTATCCGCGATGGAAACCGCCTCCTCCGGGTTGGCGGCTCAAAGATTCCGCATGAACATCATTTCGGGCAATATCGCCAACGCCGAAACCACGCGCACCCCTGAAGGGGGGCCCTACAAACGGCGGGATACCGTGTTTGGCGCCCTGCCCGCCCCCCGCACCTTTGAGGAGGAACTGCGCTCCAGGGTCCAGGCGGATGACCCCCTGCATGTAAAGGTGCTGGGGGTATCGGTGGATGAGCGGCCCCCCATTTTGAAATATGATCCCTCCCACCCGGACGCCAACGAGGAAGGGTATGTGGCCATGCCCAACATCAACACCACCGAGGAAATGGTGAACCTGATGCTGGCCACCCGCTCTTATGAGGCCAACGTGGCGGCCTTCAACGCCACCAAGGCCATGGCCTTGAAGGCATTGGAAATTGGGAAATAAACGAAATACCCGGTAAACTGAATCAAGCGGTTCCCCGCCGGGATGGCAGGGTGGATACCTGATTGGAGATCAGGGCAGGAAAATTGCATTTCCAAGGGTAGAAGGCAGAATTTTCCCCCCGGAGCGGAATTCACGGGGAGAAACCCTTGGAAACCGCGGGCGGCCCCAGGGCCGTCTCCCAATCCCAGGCCAAACAAGGTGAAACGCCATGTCTGATGTGAAAATAACTTCTGTTCAACCGGCTCCGGGTCAACAGACCTCCGCCAAGGCCCAGCCGAAACCGGCCGCCGGTAAGGCGTTTGACGCCAACCTGGAGCAGGCCATCGCCTCCTTGGATCAGGTAAAATCCAAAGCGGAAGCGGCAGATGCAAAAGGGGAGGCCAAGGCCGCCTCCATTCAGGATGAAATTGACACCTCCAACAACCTGTTTCAGGAAATGATGAAAGCCAAACAGAATCTTTCCAGGTTGTATCACACCATGCACCACAACCCGGAAAAACCGGAGTAGGAACCCATGAACATCAACCAGATAGCCAAGCCCGGAATCCTGGAAGTCGGCGGACAGAAACATTCCCAGTCTTTGATCAAAGACCTGGGGAATACCTTTGGCAATCTGTTGGATGAGGTCAATCAGGCCCAATTGACCGCGGATAAAAAGATTGAGGAATTCGCCACATCCCCCCAAAAAGACCTCCACGGCACCATGATCGCCATGGAAAAAGCCGATATTTCCTTGAGGATGATGCTTCAGGTGCGGTCCAAGCTGACCAACGCCTACCACGAAATCATGCGCATGCAGTTTTAACCCCCCCCATGGGCCTCCCCATCGGGATGGCGGGAGAGTGGTTGGGAGCCAAAACTCATCCCGGCCCAGGAATGGTTCTTGCGTTTCTTTGATATTTAGGACACTTTTTTCTAAGCTGTTTTTTAACACCGAAAGAGGGTTATATAGAGACTTTAAGCCTCGCCAACCGATAGGTTTGGGCAAGGCCCCGCGGCAGTCAACCAGAGGTGGAATGTGGTTTCCACCGGCCCGGCGCTAAACCCCCCAAGGATGGCGGGAAAGCAGACCCCTTCGGCGGGGGTTCTGTTCTTTTGGTCACACCAACCGCGCGGCAAAAACACCAGAGGCCCCATGAAGGATATCTGGGCACAGTTTCAATCCTTCTTTGAAAACCTGTCCCTTCCCAACAAAATCATTTTTTTCACCGCCATCGGCGTGGTGGTGATCGGCATGGTCACGCTGGTTTATATGGCCAACCGTGAAACCTGGGTTCCGTTGTATTCCAACATCAACCCGGAGGATGCCGCCACAGTGAAGGAAAAACTGGACGCCAACCAGATTCCGGTCCTGGTGGGGCCCGGCGGACGGGCCATCCTGGTCCATTCGGAGGATGCCGACAATGCCCGCCTTTCTCTGGCCAAGGAACGGGTGGTGATGGGGGGCGGTCTGGGATTTGCCGATTTGTTTGTGGGCAACAGCGGCCTGGGTGAAACCGAATTCCAGCAGCAGGTCAAATACCGCATCGCCCTGGAAGGCGAACTGGCCCGGCTGATCGGCAAGCTGTCCGGCATCAAAAGCGCCAAGGTGACTTTGGCGTTGCCCAAGAAAAGCCTGTTTATTGACCAGGAACAAAAAACCACCGCCTCGGTGGTGGTGGACCCCCAGTCCTCTCAGGAACTCACCAACAAGGAAGTGCTGACCATCGCCTACCTGGTGGCCAATTCGGTGGAATCCCTGGATAAAAAAAATGTGGTGGTGGTGGATACCGCCGGCCGACTGTTGAGCCAGGGAATATCCGATGATTCAGTGGCCGGCCGCATCAGTGAGCAGATTGCCCACCGGCGCAATGTGGAAATGGCTCTTCAGGCCAAGGTGATCAAACAGTTGGAATCGGTGGTGGGGTCGGACCGGGTGAAGGCCGAAGTCAGTGTGGACCTGGCTTTTGACAAAGAAACCACCAAGGAGGAAATCTACGATCCGGAAGGGACCGTGGTCCGCAGCGAGCAGGTAAGCACCGAAAATTCCACCGGCTCCAGATCCATTCCGGTGGGGATTCCCGGGGTCACATCCAACCTGCCGGAAACCCAGGCCGGGGCCAGCGAGGTGGCCAATGTATCCACCCTGAACCGGTCCAACGAAACCCGCAATTACGAAACCAGCCACAAAACTGTGATGCGCGAACCCTCCCCCGGTAAAATCAACCGGCTGAGTGTATCGGTATTGGTGGACGGCAAATACAAGCCGGTGACCGACCCGGAATCGGGCCGCATAGTCACCCGCAAATATGAGGAATGGAGCACCGGGGAAATCAACAGCTTTAACCGGCTGGTAAAAACCGCCGTGGGGTTTAACGAGGCCCGGGGCGATACCATTGAGGTGGCCAACCTGCAATTCAACAAACCCCTGGAGGAAGACCTGAAACGGGAGTTTGAGGAAACCACCCGCAACCGGGAATTCTTCCTGGATATTCTGCGCTACACCTTCTTGGGGGTGGGGCTGCTGCTGTTGATTCTGTTTGTCATCCGGCCCATGGTGCAAAAACTTTCGGCCAAACCGGAGGATCTGGACCTGCTGATGGGGCTGCCCGCCACCATCGGGGAATTGGAAGGGGAAGAACTGGAAATCCCCACCCCCAAAGAGCTTTCCGGCATTCCTTCCAGGGAGAAAATCATAGAAATGGCCCGGGGCGACACCCTGGCCACAGCATCCATGATCCGCAACTGGCTTAGAGAAAAACGGTAACCGCCTCCAATCAGTTCAACCCCCCTCCCCATAGGAAGGAGGCAGGGAGATGGGAAAAAAAGATTGAAGCAGAGGTCTCAAGGGATTGAAAAACCCGGGAAAACCATGAATTCCGAGAAAGACAGGCAACCCATGCAGGCCAAACCCATCCAGCCCCCCACACCGTGGATTCCTCCCGAATTTGATGCGGAGGAGCCATCCGCCCCGTCCTCCGCAACCGGTGTTTCCTCCGGGGCCAAACGGTTTGTGCCCCTGATGGCTGCCGACAACCCGGAACAGGATGAAGATCGGTTCCTGCTGTCTTCCCAGGTTGCCGAACCGGGGGAGGGTCAACACCGGTTTTCCACCTCCGCCTTTCATCGGGAGGATACCCTGCTGACCAATGCCGAAAACTATGCCTTGAGCGTGCGCCAGGAGGTGGACCGGTACAGCAAATTGATGCGGGCCGAAATTGAAGCCTTGAACAAATTGACCGAAAACCGGTATGCCGAGGCGGAGCGGATCCGGCAGGAGGCTCAAAAAGAGGCCCTGAAAATAGTGGACGGGGCCAATGAACAGGTGGATGCCGCCCGGGAAGAAGCCCGCCGGGAGGGATTTGAGGCAGGCCGGGAGGCGGGCATGGCCAAACGGTATGAGGAAGGCGCCCCCCTGCTGGCCAATCTGGAGCAGATATTGAAAGAGTTGTCCGCCTTTCGCAAAAATGTGGCATACTATGCCGAAAAGGACGCCGTCCGGCTGGCGGTGTTGCTGGCCAAAAAAGTGGTGGCCGCAGAACTGAAAGTGAATAAAAAGGTGGTGTGGACCCTGCTGTCCAAAACATTGGCCGCCCTGGAGGGAAAGGGGAACTTTAAAATTTGGCTCAGCCCCGAAGACCATCAGTTCACCGCCAAGGCGCTGCCGGTCCTCAAACGGTTTATCGGGGAAGACCAGAGGGTCACTTTTGGTGCCCGCAAAGATTTGGGACCGGGAAATGTGTTGATAGAAACCGACCGGGACGTGATTGACCTGACCTTTAAAAATCAGTTTCATGCCATAGAAAGCGTCCTGAACCAGACTTTGGGAGAGCGGGAGACCATTGTTCTCAACCGCCCTCCTTCTGCTGTGCCTCCTCTGGGGGAACCCGAAAGCCCGTCAGCCAATGACCCAAAAACCAAAAGCGCCTGAACTGCCCACCGAACCGCCCAAAAAAGGGGCCGCCCCTCAGGGAGGGCCGAAGCCTCCCCTGGCGGCGAAGCTTTCCCCCCATGCCCCGGCGGGAAAACCGCCCATCCCCTCCGCGGACCCCGATTCTCATTTTTATCCCCCCCACCTGGAATACCTGAAAGGGTATCAACAGACCATCTCGGAAACCGCCACCCTGCGCCATCAGGGAAAAATCACCCAGATGATCGGCGGGGTGATAGAAGCCTACAACCCCGGCACCTCGGTGGGCCATGTGTGTGTGATCTACAACCCGGATACGGGAAAACGGGGGTTTGGGGAGGTGGTGGGGTTTAGGGATGACAAAATTCTGTTGATGAGCCTGGGGGAAATGCCGGATATCAGCCCCCGCTGTCTGGTGATTCCCGATGATCGTCCCCCCCGGGTCCGGGTGGGGGACAGCCTGCTGGGCCGGGTGCTCAACGGTCTGGGCCGCCCCATAGATGACAAAGGGGAAATCGTCACCCCTTTTGAGGTGCCCCTGTATACCGAACCGTTAAACCCCCTGCGCCGCAAACGGATATCCAAGGCGCTGGATGTGGGGGTGCGGGCCATCAACGGTTTGCTGACTTGCGGACAAGGCCAGCGCATCGGCATCATGGCCGGGTCCGGGGTGGGCAAATCGGTGCTGCTGGGCATGATGGCCCGCCACACCACCGCCGATGTGAACGTGATTGCCCTGGTGGGGGAGCGGGGACGGGAAGTGCTGGAATTCATTGAACGGGACCTGGGAGAAACGGGGATGAGCCGCACCGTGGTGGTGGTGGCCACCTCGGATCAGCCTCCCCTTATCCGCACCCGGGCCGCCTATGTGGCCACCTCCATCGCGGAATTTTTTCGGGACCAGGGACAAAATGTGCTGTTTATGATGGATTCTGTCACCCGGTTTGCCATGGCTCAGCGGGAAATCGGCCTGGCCGCCGGAGAACCCCCCACCACCAAAGGATACCCCCCCTCGGTGTTCAATCAACTGCCCCGCCTTTTGGAACGGTGCGGCATGAGCGACGGCCAAGGCTCCATGACCGGCTTTTACACCGTGCTGGTGGAAGGGGATGACCCCAACGAGCCAATTGCCGACGCGGTGCGCTCCATTGTGGACGGCCACATTCTGCTCAGCCGCGATCTGGCAGCCGGGGGCCAATACCCGGCCATTGATCTGCTCCATTCCACCAGCCGGGTGATGACCGATGTGGTCAACAAAAGCCACAAACGGGACGCCCAGCGGTTTATCTCCACCCTGGCCACCTATCGGGAGGCGGAGGACCTGATCAACATCGGGGCTTACATCCGGGGTTCCAACCAGCGGATTGATTACTCTCTCAACAAAATTGACGCCATCATAGATTACATCAAGCAACAGGTGGAGGAACCCGCCCCTCTGGCCCAATGCGAAGCCTTTCTGGAACGGCTGTTTTCAGACTTTGAACAGCCCCAAAAACATTGACGCGGTCCATTTACGGGGGTTTCCATCCCTCTGCTTTTCCTTTGGGACTTTCCCAAAACCCGCACCACTCCCACTTCTTGGGTCTTGCCAATCCACCGGGTTTCCTATAGACTTGGTTTATCTTGTAAGGGTTGGCCGGAACAGCACCAACGGTGCCAAAGGCAGGTATCAGCCATGGCTTGGATGGTATGGATGCAACAGGGTTCCGGTTGCGGGCAAAATAGCGGTTCATCCCAGGGAAACCGGAAAGGCCAGCCAAACCACTTTGATTGAAATCCCCTTGAAATTTTCCAAAAGTCACCAAGAAACATCCTCTTCTGACGGGCTTCAGTCCGTTACCGACTCCTCCCCGGTTTGGACCTTTTTTCGCTCTCTCCTCCCGGTGCGGGTGGCCTCCCTGATCACCACCACCATCCTGGGCCGCCACGAATCCCTGCCAGACCCCGGCGAACTGGCGGCCAGCCGGGGAGAAAACCTGTACCGGCTGCAAAAAACCCAAAACCGGATCATCACCGGGATTTACCGGTTGAGTCTGGCCGCTTTTGTGGCTTTTTTTATGATTTTAATCAGCTTCAGCCTGTTTATGGTGGGGGACCCCCACACCCCGTTGTGGCTGAACGGTTTGTTGGGGACGGTTCAGGTGTTGTTGCTGGTCGGGTTTATCCGCACCGTGGTGGAATTTAAAACCTACCGCCGCCAATACGCCGATGTATCAGAACGTCTGCAACAACTGGTTCAACAGCAAAGGGCCAAAAACCCCATGGGCGAGCACCGGATGCTGACCTCCCTGAAACCCAGGGAACATTCGGGGTGGGATGCCAAAACCTGTAAGGGGTGCCAGCGGGCCATAGAATTGGCCACCCCCACCTGCCCCCACTGCGGTGCGGAACAAGACCCCCTGCTGGCCAATTGAGTTCATGGCCCTCCTGCGCGACTTCTCGTTTTTCCTTCCTGAATCCCTGATTGCCCAACACCCGTTGCCCCAAAGGGATGGGTCACGTCTTTTGGCGGTGACCCGCCGCATCCGGGGCCAAACCCACCACCGCTTTGCCGATTTGCCAGAACTGTTGCCCGAAGGTTGCCTGCTGGTGTTCAACAACACCCGGGTGATTCCCGCCCGGCTGTTGGGCCGTCTGGAGACCGGACGGACCATAGAGGCTTTGCTGTCCGCACGGATCATGGATTCCCCTCCCACCTGGCGGGTGATGATCAAAGGGGCGCGCCGGGTAAAGCCGGGCATGGAACTGGAATTTGCCGGGGGGGCGCTGACCGCCACCGCCCTGTACCGGGAAAGGGAACCGGCCCATGGGGGTGGCCAGGGGGCGGAAAATAATTCCCCCGGAGATGAAAAGGGGGATTGGGTGATCCGGTTTCACCAGGAGGAGGACTTTGCGGTTCGGTTAAACACCTATGGTTTGCCCCCTCTGCCCCCCTATATCCGGCGGGAGGAGGATGACAGCCGTCTTCCTGAAGACCGGGAGCGGTATCAGACCGTGTTTTCCAAACAGGAGGGGGCCATTGCCGCCCCCACGGCGGGGCTCCATTTTACCCCGGCCCTGCTGGACGAACTGTCCCGCCGGGGGATGGAACGGGTGGAACTGACCCTGCATGTGGGGCTGGGCACGTTTCAACCCATCCGGGAGGAAGACCCGGCCCTTCATATCATGCACAAAGAATGGTATGCAATACCAGGTGCGACAGCCGATGCGGTGGATTCCGCCCGGCGGGCGGGCCGCCCGGTGATCGCGGTGGGCACCACCGTGGCCAGGGCACTGGAAAACTGGGCCGCCCTGGGCTGGCCGGGTTTAACCGGCGGGGAGGACCGCCCGGAAGGGGAAGGATATGCCGGAACCACCGATATTTTTATCCGCCCCCCCTATGATTTCCGGGCGGTGGACGGGCTGATCACCAATTTTCATCTGCCGTGCAGTACCCTGTTGATGCTGGTGGCGGCATTCCACGGCCTGGAAAACACTTTAAACGCGTACAACACCGCGGTGGAACAGCAATACCGGTTTTTCAGCTATGGGGACGCCATGGTGATTCTGCCCTGACCTGCCGGTCAAATCCATGCTATGGTAATCCCTGCAAAAGGCTGGGGAGGAAACAACCCGGTCACCGGGGGAAAATCCTCTTTATTCAAGGTTATTTTATCAAGGCAAAGGCGGGGTTCCCATGGAAAAAGTGGTCGTAACCGGGTTGGGCGCGGTGTCTTGTTTGGGCAACACGGCGGATGAATTCTGGGACGGCCTGATCCATGGCCGGAGCGGAATATCCGCCATCAATATGTTTGATTCCTCCCTGTATTCCACCCGCATCGCGGGGGAGGTAAAGGGGTTTGTCTTTCAAGGGAGGAACCCCAAACGGCTGGAAAGATTTTCCCAGTTTGCGGTAACGGCGGCGGCGGAGGCCCTGGCCCAGGCGGGGTTGCTGGAAGGGCAGGGGGAGGATGTGCGTCTGGCGGGTTCCATCAACCCATTTCGGGTGGGGGTGTCGGTGGGGTCCGGCATCGGCGGCTTCCCTTTTTTGGAAAAAGAGCACGCGAAGTTTTTATCCCGGGGGGCCGGGAAGTTTCATCCCCTCACGGTGCCCATCATCATCTCCAACATGGCGGCGGCCAATACGGCCATCCAGTTTGGGCTGCAAGGCCCCAACTTCAGCCTGACCACCGCCTGTGCCACCGGCAACAATTCTCTGGCCGCCGCCCTGGATTGTCTGCGGCTGGGACGGGCCGAGGTGATGGTGGCCGGCGGGGTGGAATCCACTCTTTCTCCGTTTGCGTTAAACGGATACATCCAGTTGAAGGCCCTTTCCACCCGCAATGAGGACCCGGCCGGGGCCAGCCGCCCCTTTAGCCGGGACCGGGATGGGTTTGTGCTGGCCGAGGGGGGCGGGGTGCTGGTGCTGGAAACCCTGACCCACGCCAAACGGCGGGGAGCGGTGATTCTGGCCGAACTGGCCGGAGTGGGGTTAAGTGCGGATGCCTACCATCTGACCGCCCCCGACCCGGAGGCCGGGGGGGCGGCGGAGGCCATCCGGGGGGCCCTGCGGGATGCCGGCCTGGATAAGGAGTCGGTGGATTATATCAACGCCCACGGCACCTCCACCCCGTTGAACGATGCCACTGAAACCCTGGCCATCAAACAGGTGTTCGGCGGCGGGGCCAAATCCCTGATGGTGAGTTCCATCAAATCCATGGTGGGCCATTGCCTGGGGGGGGCCTCCGGTCTGGAAGCGGTGTGTTCGGTCAAAACCCTGGTGGAAGGATTGATTCCCCCCACCATCAATCTGCATGATCCCGACCCGGCCCTGGACCTGGATTATGTGCCCAATCAGGTTCGGGAGGCCCGCCCCAGGGTGGTCCTTTCCAACGCGTTCGGGTTCGGGGGCCACAACGCGGTGGCCGTCTTTTCCCGTTTTGAATAAAATCATTCACAAAACAACCGGGGGGACCCCCCTTGACCCTGTTGATGCCTTTAATCCTTGTCCCCAAAAGGGGGGGGCGGGGGGGCATGCTCCCCCGCAATGCTTTTGCCTTTCTTTTTGGGGCCTGTCCA
>JAOUFO010000354.1 GCA_029858165.1 Deltaproteobacteria bacterium
CTGAGGATGTGACCCAACGGAAAGCAGCCGAATCAGAAAAAAAAGCCATGGAAGAGCAGGTGCGTCAGGCCCAGAAGATGGATTCTATCGGGCGGCTGGCGGGGGGTATCGCCCATGATTTCAACAATTTGTTGACTGTCATCCAAGGGCGGAACCAGATGGTGCTTTCCGAACTGCCCAAAGGGGACCCGTTGAGACTGGACCTGGAGGAGGTGGCGGAGGCCAGCCTGAAGGCAGAATCCCTCATCGGCCACCTGCTGACTTTCAGTCGGCAGAAAATCATCAAACCCCAGGTGTTGGGGTTAAATGAGGTGATCGGGCAGGCCGGCAGGATGATCCAACGGCTGATTGGAGAAAACCTGGAACTTTCCACCTTTCTGACCCCCGATCTGGAACAGATTAAAATGGACCAGACCCAGTTGGAACAGGTGTTGGTCAATCTGGCTGTCAACAGCCGGGATGCCATGCCAGGGGGGGGCAAACTGGTGATAGAAACATCCATGGCAGACCTTGATGAGGATGACTGGCCCTTTTTTCCGGAACTATCAGCAGATTGCAGTTACCTGTTGCTGACCGTCAGCGACAACGGCCACGGGATTCCCCCTGAAATCATCGGCAATATATTTGAACCGTTTTTTTCCACCAAGGAGCCCGGCAAGGGGACCGGTCTGGGGCTGTCCACGGTATACGGCATTGTCAAACAAAGCGGGGGGATCATCCGGGTGGATTCCGAACTGGGCCGGGGAACCACCTTTAAAATTTTTCTGCCGGTATTTGTGGATCGTACCCACCAGGTTGAATCTTCGGTTGCAGTTCCTGAAGCACCCCGGGAAATAAACCCCCACCGCTATGACAGTTCCACCCATGAAACGGTGTTGGTGGTGGAGGATGAGGAGGCGGTGGGCAATCTGGTGCAGCGCATTTTGGAAACCCATGGCTACACCACCTTAAGGGCCAAGAACGGAAAGGAGGCCATCACCCTCAGCCACCAAACGGACCGCCACATAGACCTTTTGCTGACCGATATGGTGATGCCCATGATGTCGGGCAAGGAACTGGCGTTTAAAATGGCCGGGGAAAGGCCCGATATGAAAATCATGTTTATGTCCGGATACACGGACCCCTCCATCGTGGGGCTGGACGGATTAAAGGAAGACGCGGTGTTTATGCAAAAACCGTTTACCAGTGATCTGTTGCTTTCCCGGATGCGGGAGGTGCTGGGGCCGAAAGGGGAGGAACCTGCCGGGGTAAAGAAAATTCTGGTGATTGATGATGACGAGGCCATCCGGGGGCTGATCAAACGGTATCTGGATGGCAGAGGCTTTGAATTGTTTGAGGCTTCCAATGGAGTGGAAGGGCTGGCTATGGCCGATTCCATCCCCTTTGATATGGTGATTTCCGATATTGTGATGCCGGAAAAAGAGGGGTTGGAAACCTGCATGGAATTGCGCAGAAAATTTCCCGGCATCAAGATCGTTGCCATGTCGGGGGCCAATGCGGGCAAGGATTACCTGACCATGGCGGGCAAACTGGCCGCGGATAAAATCTTGTCCAAACCTTTTGACCAGCGCATCCTTTTGGATATCATAGATTCCAATCTGAAAAAATCCCCCTATCCCCCTTCATAACCTGCGCCATAACCTGTATATGGGGTGTGGAGGGGGTGCCCCTCCACAGCGTTTCTCCCGGAACCAGTCATGGCCAAAAAACAAAAATCCATCCAAAAGCCGTCCGCCGGTGAAAAACCCGGTCTTTTGCCCTCCAGCCGGGTGTTGTTGTCCGGGGCCGGTTTGGCCGGGCTGTCGGGAATTCTGATGGGACTGGCTTTTCCGGGGCGGGGCCTGGATTGGCTGGGGTTGGTGGCTTTGGCTCCTTTGTTTGCGGGGTTGGCCCGTCTGATGGATGGGGGGCTGTCCCGCCGGGGCAGGTGGGGGGCGGCCCTGGCCGGGTGCTGGCTGGCCGGGTTGGCGGCATCCATGTGGATGGGGGGATGGGTGGTCAACACGGCCCATGTGTACGGGGGGCTTTCGCCTGTGGTGGCTGCCGCCGCCGGGGTTTTGGGGTATGGCACCCTTACCGGGTTGGATTTGTTTTTGTTTGTGGGGGCACCCTTTGTGGCTGCCTGGGGCCGGCCCCGGCTGTTGCTTTTGATGGTCCCTTTTTGGGCCGCCGCCTTTCAGGCCTGGACCCCCCGGTTTTTTTACTGGAGCTACGGCCAGTTGATGTATGGGGCCGATTGGCTGGTTCAAGGGGTGGATCTGGTGGGGTCCTCCGGTTTAAATCTGGTGTATCTGCCTTTGCAACTGGTTTTGGCCGGGGGGTTGCTGGCCGGGCTGAAAACCCCGGTGGTGCCTTTGGGGGAATTAAAAAAGGGGGGGGTTGTGGTGCTGGTGCTGCTGGGATTGGCCGGGGGATATGGGGGGTTGCGGCTGGGGCAGTTGCAGGCCCTGGATGATGAGGGGGCGGATTCCGCGGGGTCGGAACTTGTGGCAAACCCGCCTGC
>JAOUFO010000040.1 GCA_029858165.1 Deltaproteobacteria bacterium
CCCTGGAGGAACTGGCCCGGGAAACCCGTGCCCTGGAGTTGTTTTCCCGACTGATGGCCGGTGAGGTGATGAACCGGATAGAGGGCTACCCCAGTGAAAACCGGCAGGTTCTCCATTTTGCCAGCCGCAATCTGTTTGACGAACAACCCACCCCCGGCGGGGACGGCCAGGGGGCTGAAACGGTCCGGGAATGCCGCCGGGAGATTCAAAAGCTGGGGGATTTCATCGGGCGGCTGGAGGATGACAGCCTGACCAATGACCAAGGCCAGCCGTTTACCGACATGGTGAATGTGGGCATCGGGGGATCGGACCTTGGCCCCAGAGCCATCTATCTGGCCCTGAAGCCCTTTTCTATCCAAGGCCGCCGGGTCCATTATGTATCCAACGTGGACCCGGATGACCTGGCCCGGGTGACCAGCGGACTGGACCTGTCCCGCACCCTGGTGAATGTGGTGTCCAAAAGCGGGGGGACCCTGGAAACCCTGACCAACGAAACCCTGATCCGGGCCGCCTTTGAAAAAGCCGGGCTGACCCCGGAACGCCATTTTGTGTGTGTGACCGGCAAGGGAAGCCCCATGGACAACCCCCAACGGTATCTGGCCTGTTTTTACATGTTTGATTCCATCGGCGGAAGATATTCGGCCACCTCCATGGTGGGGGGGGTCACCCTGGCATTCGCCCTGGGGATGGACCAGTTGATGGATTTTCTGAAAGGGGCCAGGGAGGCCGATTTGGCGGCCTTAAACCCGAACGCGGCCCAGAACATCCCCCTGACCCTGGCCCTGCTGGGAATATGGAACCGCACCTTTTTGGGACTGCCCTCGCTGGCGGTCCTGCCTTACAGCCAGGCATTGGAACGGTTTGTGGCCCACCTGCAACAACTGGATATGGAAAGCAACGGCAAACAGGTGTCCCGCCAGGGGGAATTTGTGGATTACCCCACCGGCCCGGTGGTGTGGGGCGAACCCGGAACCAATGGACAACACGCTTTTTATCAATTGATCCACCAAAGCCGCACCGTGATCCCCGCCGAATTTATCGGTTTTCGTCAAAGCCAGATGGGTGCGGACATGGTGGTGCAAGGATCCACCAGCCAGCAAAAGCTGACGGCCAACCTGATGGCCCAATCCCTGGCCCTGGCCCACGGCAGCCCCAGTGACAACCCCAACAAAACTTTCCCCGGCAACCGGCCCAATTCCATCCTGATCACCGACCGGTTGACTCCCCGCACCGCGGGAATCCTGCTGTCTTTTTATGAAAGCAAAGTGGCCTTTCAGGGGCTGATCTGGGACATCAACTCCTTTGACCAGGAGGGGGTCCAATTGGGCAAAGTACTGGCGGTCAGGCTGTTGGACCTTCTGGGGGGGCAAAACCAGGACAAGCCCCCCCAGGCCGATGAAGCCTTGCTGAAAGCCGCCGGACTTTTATGAACAAGGCGGCGCAAACCCGGTCTGCTTTTTGCCGTTCAACCCCGGCAAAGTAAAAAATAAACCGGGTCCCGCTTTTCAAGGCGTCCCCGGTGTGTTAAAAAAGCTCCTCATTGGTATGCGATAGCCTGGATACCAGCATCAATCTTCATTGGATAAGTAGAACCTTCATGGCCTCCCCCACCGGAAACCCCACCTCCCCCCAACCCGGGGGGGCCTCCCCCTTGGTGTTTTTTACCGCCCTGGGCATTGGATTGGCAGGGTTGGCCTGGGGTTTATGGTGGGGGATCCAACATGACGTGGTGGTTCATCTGGCAGCCTTAAACACCTGGTTGGCAGACAATCTGATTGTTAAAATGGGCTACGGCGGGGTGTTTCTGCTGATGTTCATTGAATCCAGTTTTATCCCGTTTCCATCTGAAATCATCATCCCCCCGGCGGCGGACCTGGCCCGGCGGATGACGGACTGGCGGCTGGAAGGGGTGGTTATCTCCGGGGTTCTGGGTTCTTTGGCAGGAGCCCTGTTTAATTATTATCTGGCCCGAAACCTGGGGCGAAGCGTCATTTTGGGGCTGATCAACCGCTATGGCCGTTATTTGATGCTTTCCAACCAGGGATATTTACAAAGCGAGGCTTTTTTTCTGCGGCATGGGGCCATATCCACCTTTGTGGGCAGGCTGCTGCCCGGAATCCGGCAGATTGTTTCCATTCCGGCGGGTCTGGCCCGGATGAACCTCTTCCCGTTTATCCTGTTTACCACCCTGGGGGCCGCCATCTGGGTGGTGGTGCTGGCCATGGCCGGCTATTGGTTCGGTTCTCAGCCGGATGCGCTTTCCAGCATGTTAAAAAGCTATTCCCACTGGTTGGTGTTGGGGGGGGTATTGCTGATTGGCGGCTATGTGGTGTATGTTCATTTCCGGCCTCTTTCCCGCAAGGAATAACCCCCCGTTTTTTTTCCAGACTTTGAAACCTGAGGAAAACCATGGAAGAAGTGATGCATATCATTGTAAAAGGCCGGGTTCAAGGTGTCGGGTTTCGATACCATACCGAATCAGCCGCACGACTGTTGGGGGTTTCCGGCTGGGTGCGAAATCTGCCTTCCGGCGATGTGGAAATTCTGGCCAGAGTGAACAAAGACCAGAAAGAGGCACTGCTGGCGGCCATCCACAAAGGCCCCCCCATGGCCCGGGTGGAAGGAATGGATATCCGCAAAGCCCCGGAGAACATGACCAGCCCGAACAAAGGATTTTCGGTCCGGTTTTAACCGTTCGCCCTGAAAATCCCCCAGGTTGAAAACAAAATCCTTATGGCCGGAAACCCAGGTGTCCTTAAAGGGAAGTTCTTTCATTTCGGGGATTTGGCCCCGAAATTCGTTTTTCCGCAGGCTGGAACGCCCACCTGTTTTTCTCCCCATGGGATTTTTGCGGGAAATTCCGTTGACAATCGTTTGATTTTTGGAAAAGTTATGGAGGTCTTCTGGTTCATCCCCCCCGGAATAGCCAGCAAAACTTCCAGCCGAATGACAGCCCCCCCCAATCAGGGCTTTATTGTTTCACAGGCAGGACGATGTACAAACCAAGGTTTCATTCCACAAACAAGGAGCAACAATGACTAAAGCGGAGTTGATTGATCAGGTAGCAGACCAAGCCAAAGTATCCAAGGCCGATGCCACCAAAGTGCTGAATGGAATTCTGGACGCCATCACCAACACCATGGCCAAGGGAGATTCCATCACCCTGGTGGGGTTTGGCACATTTTCCGTTGGCTCCCGTGCCGCCCGCACTGGCCGCAACCCTCAAACCGGCGCTGAAATCAAAATCGCCGCGGCCAAGACACCCAAGTTTAAGGCCGGCAAAGGGTTGAAAGACAAAATCAACAACAAAAAGTAACCTTTGCGAATATCCGGTCCCTGTCGGTTCACCGGCAGGGACCGGGTTTTCCACCCCCCTTTTCCCGTTGTTCCTCTCCTCTGCATCCATCCGGGTATGTTTTCCCTGCCCGCAGCGTTTCATGAAACCCCCGTTTTTTTAGCAAATCAGGGATTTTTGGTGGTTATCCAGAGGCCTTTTCCGGTTTGGGGGTGACAATTCCCGTAAAAATTGATATAGGTATGTGTTCGGTTATCAAATCGTTTGGAGTGTAATTTCTTCTTTTCCGGTGGGACGGCGCAATCCCCAAATCATTCTTTGGCCCCATAAAAATCTTTTGTTTAAAGACAGGAAAAATGGATCAGGCAAGAAAAGAAAAATTCGCCGCAAAGTTAAAAGCCCTGCTGATGGATTTGGAGGGCGAGGCAGCCCAAACCGTGGATGGGATGCGGGGAGAAACCGGGATGTTTCCGGACCCCACGGACCGGGCCACGCTGGAAACCGACCGCAACCTTACCTTGCGCATCCGGGACCGGGAGCGGAAGCTGCGGGATAAAATCAACGAATCCCTGGCCCGGGTGGAGGACGGCACCTTCGGCATTTGCGAGGTGTGCGGCGACGAAATCGGGGAAACCCGGCTGGAAGCCCGCCCCATGACCACCCTGTGCATCAAATGCAAAGAGGTGCAGGAAAAGGATGAGATCAAGGAAAAACGGGGCTAGCCCGCTGTAACCGGCCTTTCACCCTTCCCACCCCTCTGGAACAACCCCCCCAGCCATGATCCTTTCCGACAAAACCATCAAAGCCATGCTGGCCGACAAATCCCTGGTGCTGGAACCCATAGAGGCCAATCAAATCCAGCCGGCTTCGGTGGACCTGCGGCTGGGGACCCATTTTTTAAAGGTGGATGAACACGAGATGGAGATTATCCGCATGGATGACCCCATCCGGTATATTGATTTGGATCAGGAGGAAATTGTGATTCCGCCGTTTTCTTTTTTGCTGGCCACCTCCATGGAAACCATGAAGCTTCCCCCGGATGTGACCGCTTTTGTGGAAGGGCGGTCCTCCATCGGGCGCATCGGCCTGTTTGTGGAAAACGCCGGATGGGTGGACCCCGGCTTTGAAGGCAAGCTCACTTTGGAGCTGTACAACGCCAACCGGCTGCCCATCAAGCTTCAGGCTGGAAGGCGGGTGTGTCAGTTGGTTTTTGCCCGGATGGATTTTCCCGCCGATACCCCCTACAACGGCAAATACCAGGGGCAAAACAAGGCCGTGGGCAGCCGCATTTTTCAGGACCCGGATAAACAATAAAACCGGTTTTTTTTCGCCGGGGTTTCCCGGTTTTCCTATTCTGCTTTTTCCACCACCCCCACTCTGGGCCGCCGGGCCAGGTCTTTGCGAATTTCCATCACCCGCAATCCGGCCGCCTGTTCCACCAAACCACAAAATTCATCCGCCTGATCCGACCCGATTTCCACCACCATCCTCCCGCCGGGAGCCAGTGCCCGCCCGGCAAACCCAACCAGGTAACGGTAGAAATCCAACCCGTCGGGGCCGCCGTCCAAGGCCAGGCGGGGCTCGTGGACCGATACTTCCGGCTCCAGGCTCTCCACCACCCCCGCCGGAATGTAAGGCGGGTTGGATACAATCAGCCGGGGGCGGAACCCTGGATGGATGGGTTCCAACCGGTCCCCCCGCACCAACCACAGGCGGTTCCCTTTGGGGGAAAGCAGCTCCTGGTGGCGCACCCTGTTTTCGGCCGCCGTGTTCAGGGCCGCCGGGGAACAATCCACCGATACAATCTCCAGGCCGGTGGTTTCCCGGCATAAGGCCAAAGGGATCGCCCCGGTTCCGGTGCCCAATTCCACCACGGGGCAAGGCCCAGGCCCAGCCAGGCCGCGGAGGGCCTCTAAAGCGGCCTCCACCAGCACTTCGGTTTCCGGGCGGGGAATCAGCACCCCCGGCCTGACCGCCAGAAGCAGCGACCAAAACCAAACCTCCCCCACCAGATAGGCCACCGGCTCCCGGGCAGCCCGGCGGCGGACCAATTCCTTAAAGCGGGCCAGCTCCTGGTCCGCCACCGGTTGGTCAAACTTCAGGTACAGTTCTATCCGTTTAAGGGATAGCACATGGGCCAGCAGGATTTCCGCGTCCAGTCGGGGGGTGGGAATCCCCTTGGACCCGAAATAATCCCGGCTCCAGTCCAAAAGCGCCTTGATGGTCCAGATCATAGGTGGGGGGCAAACATCGCGGGGGGGGAGGGGGTTTAAGCCGAACCGGCGGTCCGTTCGGCTCCAGGGTTGAACCCGAAACAGGGGGAACCCATCGGGTTCAAGCTTTTTTGTGCAACACTTCGTTCAGTTTTTCCATCACGGTGGTTACACTGAACGGTTTGATGATGTAGCCGTCCACCCCGTGCTTCCCGGCGGTCATAATGGCGTTTTTGGTATCGGAGGCGGTAATCATCACCACCGGCAGGCTACGGGTGGGTTCTTCGGCGGACCGGATGTTCATCAGCAAATCCAGTCCGGTCATTCCCGGCATGGCCCAGTCGGTCAGCACCAGACCGATGCCCCCTTCTTTTACCTTTTCCCAAGCGGCTTCCCCGTCATCAACCTCCACCACTTCTGTAAAACCTATTTTGGTGATGATGTTGACCAGCACCTTGCGCAGGTTCAGGTTGTCTTCCGCAACCAAAACCTTAATGTCTTTATTGATTTGCATGTAACCCTTTTGATTGGAGCCAAGTTGGGGACCCCCTGGTCATTTGCTTTTCCGTGCGGCAAAACTGTAAGAAAAGCATCTGTTCCAGATTGGCACAGGTAACCTATGTTTTCAAATAATTATTCTATTTCTTTTACCCTCTTTTTCTCTTTTTCTTAGTTAAACGCAACCAGGCCGCTGTTGTCCACCCTGCTTTATCTCTCCCGGGACCGTAGGTTTAAGCCCCCTGCCATTTTAAGCTCCTTGCCAACCCCTTGTCTCCTCCCCTACCATACAGGGGCGGCTTTCAATCATTCAACGCAGCAATTGACCAAACAGGCCGAAATGGCTTCGGGAAAAAACACGGGCCGTCCCAAAAACAACCCCCGCCCATGGCCGGTGTGCCTGTCTATCGCCGGGTCCGACAGCGGCGGCGGGGCGGGCATCCAGGCCGATAACCGCACCTTTACCGATTTAAAGGTTTGGGGGACCACCGCCATCGCCGCCATCACCGCCCAAAACCCGGATCAGGTGGCCGGGAGCCGGGAGGTTTCCCCCGAATGGATCATGGCCCAGATCCAGGCGGTGGGGGATTACTTTCCGGTCCGGGCGGTCAAAACCGGCATGTTGCCCACCGGAGAGGTGATCCGGGCGGCAACCCGGGGAATCACCCACCTTCCGGGGTCCCCCCCGTTGGTGGTGGACCCGGTGATGATGGCTTCCAGCGGCGCCCGATTGCTGGATGAAATCGCGTTGCAAACCCTGTGCGATACCTTGTTGCCCCTGGCCGCTTTGATCACCCCCAATGTGCCGGAGGCCTGCCAGTTGACCGGATTGGACATCCGCTCAGTGGAAGAAATGGAACGGGCCGCCGTCTCCCTTCAGCAACGGTATCACACCTCCGTGCTGGTGAAAGGGGGCCATCTGGCCGCGGAGGCGGAGGCAGTGGATGTGCTGGCTGTCCCCGGCCTGCCCCTGCGGGTGTTGCGCCTGCCCCTGTTGCCGGGGATCCGGTTTCATGGTAGCGGGTGTGTGCTTTCCGCCGCCATTACCGCCCATCTGGCCCGGGGCCGCAAGCTACCCCAGGCGGTGGCCCTGGCCAAAGCTTACCTGCACCGGTTGATGGCGGCCCACCCCCGGCCGGACCTGAATGAAGGTTAACCCGGCCCGGCCCTCCAATACAACCGTGCCCGATTCACAAACCCCAGCCGCAGGTTTTCATCCGCCAGGGCCTCCTCATGAATCACCGGCAGGCCGGGCAGCCCGGCCATGATTTGCGCCGCAAACAACCCGGTTGAAACCATTCCCAAAGCATACATCCCGGAGGCCGGAGAAACGGCCTCCCCGGCGGGAGAAACCCCGGCTTCTCCACCGCCGAGGGAAGACACAGGCACCCCGCCGGGGCCGCAACTGGGGGACCGGGCCTTCAGCACCACCCCGGCCAAGCGTTCCGACCCGGATTTCCACTTCTGAGCCATCAACCTGCCGTATTCCATCAGGGGGGTCGTCACATCCAGGCCGGGGTCCTCCACCCCCAGTGCCCTGGGGTTTTGGGGCGGTCCCACCAGCCGGATGGGGGGACGGGGCACTCCCATTCCCACCGCCGTCTCCGGACAAAAAGAAACCAGTTCCACGTCCGGCAGGCCGCCCAGCCAATCCGCAACCCAGGGGTTTAACCGGTGGCCTCCATCATAACGCACCGGCTCACCCAGCAGACAACCACTGACCCCGATCCCCATTTTTTCCCGGCGGGGGGCCATGGTTATTCCACCTCCAGCCAGGCTGTCCGGTCATCCGCCACAGTCACCCTGGCCTCTCCCCCCAAAGGAAGGGACAGGTTGGGGTCTCCGTGACCCGCGGCCAACCCGCTGAACACCGGAATGGGGGATTGACCGAACAAATCCTCCCACACCCGGCCCAAAAGTTCCGGCGGGTCGGAATCACACTGGTTGAAATACCCCAGCACCACCGCGGAAACCCCCTCCAATCCCCCCGCCTGCCGCAGGTGGGTGAACATCCGGTCAATTTTATAGGGGGGCTCCTCTATATCCTCCAAAAACAATACGGTGCCGCCGGGGTCCACCTCCCAGGGGGTGGCCAGGGTGGTCATCCACACAGACAGGCACCCTCCGACCAGTCTGCCCCGGACCCCAGCCCTCTGCCGGGCGGCATCATTGAAGGGGGTGATGAGACGGCGCACTCCGGGGAAGGGGTCAAACAACACCTGCCGCAACCCGTCCAGACTTTCCCCCCGGCGGGGGGCCGTCAAAGCCCCCGGCTGAGCCATACAGGGGCCGTGCATGGCCATCACCCCCCCTTTGGCCGCCATCCAGGCAAACAGTGCCGTTGCGTCCGAAAACCCCACCACCCATTTGGGGGGGGCGGCGGCAAACCGGTTTGCATCCAACCAAGGCAAAATCCGGGAGGCACCATACCCCCCCCGGCTGAAAAACAACCCCTTGACCTGGGGGTCCAGCCAGCCGTCCAGAAACCGGCGGGCACGCTCCTCATCCGGCCCGGCCAGATACAGGTAGCGGGGTTCGGGGTTCGGCAGGGGGTCCACCTTCAGCCCCCAGCCGGTCAGCACATCCACCGCGGCTTCCAAAAAGGGGGCCTGGGTCCCCTGATGGGAGCTGGGAGAAATCAAGGCCACCCGGTCCCCCCTGCGCAACGGCGGAGGACGTTTCAAGGGCGGAGGAATAATGGGGGGGTGGGTCATGAATTTTCCAATAACAGGTGAAAACCCCCCTTGGAAAAACCTGGGGCTGCCGTCCGAAGTCTCCACCCACCCTAAACCGGTTTATATTTTGTTGACAAGCATGATAGAATTTTAAAAAGTTGAACACCCAGTTTGCTCAAAAGGTGATGAGGATAAATTCAGCCCCCTACGAATCGGCTCTCAACCGGGTGTTGTTCACTCCCCGGCTGGTGTTGCGCCCGTTGGACCCGGAAGATGCCCACCTGTTGCACCTGTATGTGATGGAAAACCGGTTGTGGCTTCAACCCTGGGAACCCGCCCGGGACCCCTCCTATTATACCCAGGATATTCAGCGGCAGATTCTTTACCAGTGCCTGGAGGAACGCCGGAACGAAACCGGGGGGGTCTATGGGGTGTTCCGGCGGGAGGATGAGCAGCAACTCATCGGCCGGATCAGCCTGTTTGGCATATCCAGGGGCATCTGGCAAAACTGTCACCTGGGGTACTCCCTGGCTTATGATCACACCAGCCAGGGGTACATGACCGAAGCCCTGCGGCGGATTGCACACTTTTGCTTTGCCGACCTGGACCTCCACCGAATCCAGGCCGCGGTCCTGCCCCGCAATGAAAACTCCCTCCGGCTGGCGGACCGCTGCCAGTTCCGCCGGGAGGGGGTTGCTTTGCGCTATATGGAAGTCAACGACCTGTGGGAGGATCATGTGATCCTGGCCCTGACCATAGAAGAGGTGGATGAGGTGTATTTCAAAGGATGTCTGGCCCGCAGATAAACCCGCTTTTGGACCGGATGGGAATCCACCGGCCCCCGGGGGATTTTGATTTTCATTGCCTATCACCAAAGGCTCCTGGCATCTTATGGGGAGCCGACCCGAACATAAGGGACACCCCCCAACCTGGGGGTGTGATTTTTAAACCCGGCATCCCCCGGAAACAATACCGGCTTCCTGTTGATATTGAGCCGGGTTCCCAGGGGGCCATCACACCAACAACTTGAAGGAATCCCGTGTACGAAACATCCGAAATCCGCAAAGGATTGAAAATTGAAATTGATGGCGACCCATACGTGGTGGTGGATTTTCAGTTTGTAAAACCCGGCAAAGGCAACGCATTCACCCGCACCCGGATCAAAAACCTGACCACCGGGTCGGTGTTGGACAGGACCTACAAATCCGGTGAAAGACTGAAGCCCGCCAATATGGATGAGCGGAACATGCAGTTTTTGTATAAGGATGACAACGGCTTTAACTTTATGGACCAGGAATCCTACGACCAGATCACCATTCCCGCCAAAGTGATTGGGGATGATGCCCGGTACCTGAAAGAAAACATGGAGTTGATGGTGCTGCTGTTCAACGGTGTGGCGGTCAGTATTTCCCTGCCCAATTTTGTGGTGTTGGAGGTGGTTGAAACCGACCCCGGACTGAAAGGGGATACCGTGAGCGGAGCCAAAAAACCGGCCACCCTGGAAACCGGAGCAGTCATCTATGTCCCCCTGTTTGTGGAACGGGGAGAAAAGCTGCGCATAGACACCCGAACGTTTGAATATGTGGAACGGGTGAAATAACCTCCCAGCGGGGTGTTTCGGACCTTTGGCCCCTGCTTGCCCACCCCCTTGCCCCCATGAGAAACCGCCCCCCCGCCAGCACACTCCCCCACCAGG
>JAOUFO010000355.1 GCA_029858165.1 Deltaproteobacteria bacterium
CTGATCCTCAACGGCTACCTGGGCAATCTGTTTGCCCGCAACCATCCCCTGTCCCTGTCGGTATCCATCTGTTTTGAGCAAAACTACGGATATATCGAGGGGGATTCCGCCACGGTGGCGGAATTTTTGGCCACCATTTCGGCCATCAGTCAGGTGCCGCTGCTTCAGTCGGTGGGTGTCACCGGCTCCATGAACCAGCATGGGGAAATCCAGCCCATCGGGGGGGTGAACGAGAAAATCCGCGGCTTCTACCAGTTTGTCAAGGAACAGGGGTTTCCCCAAGGGTGCGGGGTGATGATTCCCCAGACCAATCAGGTGAACCTGATGCTTCCCGAGGAAATCATCCAGTCGGTCCGGGAAGGAAAATTCAACATTTACCCCATCCGCCGGGTGGAGGAAGGGCTGGAACTGATGACCGGCATGGCCGTGGGAGAAATCGGGGCGGACGGCGCCTATCCGGAAGGCTCTCTGTTCGCCCTGACCATGGAAAAACTGACTGCTTTCGCTGAACAGAACGAAACCGTTGAAACACCCAAACGGAAAAAGAAGCCCCCAAAACCAAAACGGGGAAAAATGCCCCCCCAGGCTTCCAAAGGTCTTTGAACAGCACGGCTTTTGGAACAGAACCTCACCCCACCCCCAACAGGATGTTGTCAATCAGCCGGGTTTGGCCCAGGCGGGCCGCCAGGGAAATCATCAGGGGGGGGGAATCCGGGGTAAGGGCCGGGCCGTCGGCTTCTTCAAGGCTGTCCAGCCAGGCCACCGAAACATATTCCAGCCGGGCCAGGGGTTGCTCCGCCACGGTTTGGCGCACCACATCCCGCAGAGTTTCCGCCGTCACCCCGCCGGAGCCTGCCGCCGATGGAAACAGGGTATGGGCCGCCGCCCGCAAAGCCTTGTGCAACACCGGGGCGGCCTGCCGCTCGGCAACAGAAAGATACATGTTGCGGGAACTCATAGCCAGACCGTCCGCCTCCCTCACGGTGGGGCAAACCACCACCTCCAGGGGAAAATCCAGGTCCAGGGCCATGCGGCGGATCACCGCCGCCTGCTGGCCGTCTTTCTGGCCAAAATAGGCCCGGTCGGGCCGGGTCAGGTGAAACAGTTTGGCCACCACCGTGGCCACCCCCTGAAAATGGCCGGGACGGGCCGCCCCCTCCAAATTGCGGGACAGGGCCGTAACCGTCACATAGGTTTGAAACCCGGGGGGGTAAACCTGATCCACCGGGGGGGCCAGCAGAAAATCCACCCCCTCAGCCTCCAACAGACGGCGGTCCCGGTCCAGGTCCCGCGGATAGGCCGCCAGGTCCTCCCCCGGCCCAAACTGGGTGGGATTTACAAACAAAGTGACCACCACAACCCGGTTTTCGGCTTTTGCCCGCCGCACCAGGGTAAGATGGCCCTCATGTAGCCACCCCATGGTGGCCACCAGCCCCAAAGGGCCGGACAGCCCCCGGCGGACCTCCCGCCAACGGTCCAGGTTTGTCATCAGTTCCATGGGCGGTTCCGTCAACGGGTGTAAGTGGATTCTTTTTCCCGGCAGGGGGTCTGTCCGCCGGTTTCGGCACAAGCCAGAGAGCGGACCGCCGCCATCAGGGCTTCCAGGGATTGGGTGCAAAGCGTGGTGCGGGTGGCCGGGTTGATCCCGGAAGAGACCATGCCCATCCTGCGGCAATCCTGCACCCCCGTATCCCGGCGGACCCTGTCGGCCAACGGGCCGTTCATAATGGGATACAAACCCGTCTTGCGGATCTGGGCTTTGTATTCCCCGTCATGGACACACCAAATCACCATTCCGGGGTTCCACTGCAAAGAAAGATTCAGTTGATGGTATTCACACCACTGACGGGCCTGGGTTTCGGTGGCCTTTAAGGCAGGCTTCCCCTTGTTGGCAGAAGCACCGGCAGCGGTTGCCGAACCGCCAGGAGGGGCAGCAACGGCACCCCCGCCAACAGGGGGTGCCGCAACAGCGGAGGAAAGGTGGATGGCCCACACCACCACCGTAATTCCCCAAAGGATAAAAAAGCCCCTGAAACCAACCGGGTCTGGATGTTGTTTCAACATGGCGGAAAAAACACTTCTCTCATGGGTTGGGATCCATTGAAATGGGCTCAGACATCCTTCTGCCCGTTGATCCCATGGTAACTTTTTTAGAAGCCCCCGGCAAAACCCAAAACGAAAGGCACCAGCCAGCCGACGGGGTTTGGAGCCGACAGGCGACACAACACAGGGCTGTGCTGGTGCTGGACAGGACCCAAAAGAAAGGCACCAGCCAGCCGACGGGGTTTGGAGCCGACAGGCGACACAACACAGGGCTGTGCTGGTGCTGGACAGGACGCAAAAGAAAGGCACCAGCCAGCCGACGGTGTTTGGAGCCGACAGGCGACACAACACAGGGCTGTGCTGGTGCTGGACAGGACGCAAAAGAAAGGCACCAGCCAGCCGACGGTGTTTGGAGCCGACAGGCGACACAACACAGGGCTGTGCTGGTGCT
>JAOUFO010000356.1 GCA_029858165.1 Deltaproteobacteria bacterium
AGAAGCCGGATTATCTGGCGGTGGCCACCGACAGCCCGGAGGCGACCTTCCGCCACCGGATGTATGCCCCTTACAAGGCCACCCGTGAGAAAATGCCGGAGGAACTGGTGGCCCAGCTTCCGTATATTCCGCGGGTGATGGAGGCCCTGGGGCTGCCTTATCTGGCTTTGCCGGGGTATGAGGCCGATGACATCATCGGCACCCTGGCCGCCTGGGGCGAGGCCGCCGGGCTGGAAACCCACATGGTGACGGGGGACAAGGACTTCATGCAGTTGATCACCCCCCGCACCTTTATGTTCAGCGTAAAGGGGGATGAGACCATCCGGGTGGGGGAACCCCAGGTGCTGGAAAAATTCGGTTGTACTCCGGCGGGGGTGGTGCAGGTGCTGGCTTTGATGGGGGATGCCTCGGACAATGTTCCGGGGGTGAAGGGGGGGGGGGAAAAAACCGCTGTCAAGCTGATTCAGCAATACCACACCCTGGAAGGGGTGTATGACCACCTGGGGGAAATCCCCGGAAAGCTGGGGGAAAAACTGGCCCAGGACCGGGACCAGGCGTTTTTAAGCCGGGACCTGGTCACCATCCACCGGCAGGTGCCCATAGCGGCCGGGCTGGAGGATTTCAAAACTCCCCAGGGCCATCTGGCCGAAAACCGGCCTTTCATCGCTTTGTTGACGGAGTTGGAATTTCAGCAGTTTCGGGACAAACTGCTGGCCGCCGGGGGGAGGCCCAGCCAGCCGGGCCAGGGAACCCAAGGCAGAACGGGAACCCAGGGCGGAGCAGAAAGCCAGGGCGGAGCGGGCATCCAGGGGCAGGCAGGGGGGCCAAGCCTGGGAGGTCACAGCCAAGTGGGCCACAGCCAAGTGGGCCACAGCCAGGGAGGCCACAGCCAGCAGCTTTTGTTTGGGGAGGAAGAAAGCGGCCAGGAGGAACCGGGCGCCCCCGGCGGGGTGGCGGTGGACATTCTGGACAGCCTGGAAGCAGTGGCCGGGCGGTTGGCCGTTTGGGGGGGGGCAAACCTGCTGGCTTTTGACACCGAAACCACCGGGCTGGATATTCTGGCCGACAAACTGGTGGGCATCTCTCTGGCGGTGGAGGAAGGCCGCGCGGTTTACATCCCCTTCAACCATCCTGACCTGGCCCCCCGCAAACGGGACCTGTTGGCCCTGCTGGCCCCCCTGCTGCAAGGGGACCGCCCCCCCAAATGCGGCCACAACATCAAGTTTGATATGCACATCATGCTGGGAGAGGGAATCCTTTTGGGGGGGCTGGCCCACGACACCATGATCGCCAGCCACCTGCTGGAGCCTGCCGAGCGGCGCCATGATCTGGATTCCGTGGCCCTGCGGCGGCTGGGGGTGCGCAAAATCCCCACCGAATCCTTGTTGGGCAAGGGGCGGGATCAAACCACCATGGACCGGGTGGAAATCCCCCGGGTGGCCCTGTATGCCGGAGAGGATGCCGAAGTGACCCTGCGGCTGGCCCGGCAGTTTGCCCCCCGGCTGGAAGAAACCGGCCAGCAGAATCTGTTTCAACAGGTGGAAATGCGCCTGCTGCCGGTGCTGGTGCGCATGGAGCGGGAGGGGGTGCGGTTTGACCGGGAAGGAGCGGCGGAGGTCTCCCGTGAAATGGAAACCCGGCTGGAATCCATCCGGGAGGAAATCCACCAATTGGCCGGTGAGCGGGATTTCAACATCAATTCCATTCTGGATATGCAAAAAATTCTGTACGAAAAACTGCGCCTGCATGAAGTGCTGAAGGTGCGGCCCCGCAAAATCAAAACCGGCCTCGGTTTTTCCACCGATGAGGAAACGTTGGAAAAACTGTCCGGCCATCCCCTGCCCCGGGCCTTGTTGGCCTACCGCGAGTTGACCAAGCTGAAAAACACTTACCTGGACCAGCTTCCGGGTTTTATCAAGCCTTCCACCGGTCGGATTCACACCAGCTTCCGCCAGGCGGTGGCCGCCACCGGGCGGCTGGCCAGCGACAATCCCAACCTGCAAAACGTGCCGGTCCGTTCCGAGGAGGGGCGCAAGGTGCGGGCCTTGTTTTTGGCCGGAGGGCCGGACCGGGTGCTGCTTTCCGCCGATTACAGCCAGATAGAATTGCGGGTGGCGGCAGATTATTCCCAGGACCCCACCTTTTTGCAGGCCTTCCGCGAGGGGCAGGATATTCACTCCCTGACCGCCCAGGCTATTTTTCAGGTGGGGCCGGATGAAGTCACCCGCGAAATGCGGTCGGTAAGCAAAGAGGTGAACTTCGGGCTGATTTACCGCATGGGGGCGGACCGGCTGGCATTGGTCACCGGCACCGGCCGGGATGAGGCCAAGGACTTTATTGACCGGTTTTTCACCCGCTATGCCGCCGTGCGGCTGATGCAGGATGACCTGATGGAAAAAGCCCGCAAGGAAGGCTACGCCACCACCCGTCTGGGACGCAGGCGCTATCTGCCGGATATCCATTCCGGGGGGTTGGCGGGGCGGGCCGCC
>JAOUFO010000357.1 GCA_029858165.1 Deltaproteobacteria bacterium
AGCGCCGGTCTCCCTGCCGGTCTCCCTGCCGGTCTCCCTGCCGGTCTCCCTGCCGGAATCCGCCGAAAGACCATCCGGCGGCAGAGTGCCTGGCGGCAAGGCATCCGGGGAAACAGCATCCGGCAGGGGCGGCAGAGGGGTATAGAAGACCAGCAGCCGCCATCCCAGCCAAATCGTCAACACCAACTGCACATAAGCCAGATTGCTCCAAACCGGATGGTTCATGGACAACCACCAGTCGTAGGTGCCATGCAGACCGATGGAAATCATCAGACCGGCGGCCAGCCATTTGTAGGTTTCCTGGGGGGATTGTGCCCGTTTGGCCCGGGCCGCCAACACCCCCATGGGGATGGAAAACCCGGCATGGGCCGGAACGGTCAGGGCAGAGCGCAACAACAAGGTGGCGGTGCCGTACCGCTCCAGATAGATCAGGTTTTCCACCGCGGCAAACCCCAGGGCCACCGTGGCCGCCCCCAACAGCCCCTGATAGCCGGTAACAAAATCCTTGCGGGGATACAGCACCGCCAGCAGCACCGCCATTTTGGCGAATTCCTCATTCAGGCCGATGCCCACCACCCAAAACAAAAACCGGTTCAACATCAAGGGGGATTCCGGGTACAGGTCGGTGTATTTTTCCAGGGAATGGTTCAACACCAGGGCCGCCATGGTGGCGGCCCCCCCCAGCACAAACAACCAGGCCACCAGCCGTTTGTCTTCGGGTCGGTATTGGCTGCGGGCGTAAAGAACCCACACCAGGGCCAGGGCGGGGGCCATCGCGATGGCAATCAGGCGCATGGCTAATACTCCACGGCGGAATTGGGGTTGGCCAGCCAACCTTCGGCCAAATCTTTCCAGTAAGCCCCCGGTTGGGGAAGGGAGACAAACTTACGCAGGTAGGTCTGAGACTGAGGAATATCCCCCCGGTTGATGGAAAGATAGCCGATCATCAGGTAGGCGAAAGGATGCCGACCTCCGTGGTCCCGCACCACCTCCTTCAAATCGTTCAGCCCCCCCATAAACACCTCATCCGGGGGGTGGTGGGATGCCACAAACCGGTAAGCCTCATGGGATTCAGCAAATTTTTGCTCCATCAGGTATGTCAGCCCCAGGTTCAGCCGCACATAATCGGTGGCGGGGTCCAGGGCCAAAGCCCGCAGGCTGTAGCTTTCGGCTTTGCGGTATTCCCCCAGCAGAAAATACATCCACCCCAGGTTGCCGTAGCTGCCTATTTTGGGCCGGTGGGCAATGGATTGCTCATAAGCGTCGGCTGCCTTGCGCACCAGCTTCAGATCATATTCAGCCAGTCCTCCATGGCTCAAACGGTAGCCCAGAAAATAATAAGAATTGGCCAACCCCTGGTAAATTTCACTCAACCGTTCTGCATCCCGGGTTTTGGTCAATCCTTTTTCCAGCACCTCCACCGAGGCATCAAAATCCCCCAGGCCGCTCAGGCCGTACCCCGCCATAATGGAATAATCCAAATCCATGGTTTCCATCATTCCATGGCGGCCATAGCGGTGGATGAGCTGCTCCCATTTTTCGGACAGGGGGGGGCGCATTCCGGGGCCGTTTTCTCCCGGCTGGCCCGGTTTGCCTTCCCCCATTAGTTCGCTGAACTTGGCCCACCATTCCCGCATCCCCATTTTGTGGGAGGGGGGTGCAGGAGGGCGGCCCGTATCCAGCCATTCATCCAGCCAGTTGCGGGGTTGGCTGGACTGCATGGCAGTGGGGTCCATGGGCCGGGGGGGACGGGGAAACAAACCAAACAACAGCAGATACACCGCTGCCACACTGAGCAACAGGGCCAGGGCCGCCCGCAGGTGGGGCCAGGCAAACCGGGGGGTCTTGACCGCGGGAGCGTGCCACAACTGATCCGCCGCCTGCCATTGGGTCAGCGCCCCGGTGAGTTCCTGCCGGGCAAACAACCGGTTACCCTGGCGGTATCTACGCAGGGCCTCCTTCGGCCCATCAGAGGCGGTGCCGGGGTCAATCACGGGGGGGTTCAGGGTGTCGGCCATAACCGGGATTTAACAAAAAAATTGGGTGTAAATATTGGGAACCACCGACCGCAGGATAGGATTGCCCCGAGGTCCGGAAAACAAGCTTAACCTCTATCTTCCACCATTGGAATCATAATGAAAAGCGGGGGCATGGGCCGAAAATGGGGGGGGCGGTGCCTTTCTTTTTGCGTCCTGTCCAGCACCAGCACCGGCCTCCGCTTGTCGGCTTGCGCCTCCATGCGGCGTTAGCCGGGCTGGTGCCTTTCTTTTTGGGTCCTGTCCAGCACCAGCACCGGCCTCCGCTTGTCGGCTTGCGCCTCCATGCGGCGTTAGCCGGGCTGGTGCCTTTCTTTTTGGGTCCTGTCCAGCACCTCCCGCCGCCTTGCCACCCGTCGGCACAGCCTCCGTGTGGTTGGGGCGGGGTCGGTGCCTTTCTTTTTGGGTCCTGTCCAGCACCTCCCGCCGCCTTGCCACCCGTCGGCACAA
>JAOUFO010000358.1 GCA_029858165.1 Deltaproteobacteria bacterium
GCCAGAAAATGCGTATGGGTAAACCCGGATATTCCCAGGCGCACCTTGACCGCCAGGGTTTGGTCCACGTTCATCACCCGGTCCCAATCCAGCCGGGCGGCCTGACGGTACAGGGCGTTTTCATCCGGGCAGTCAAACCGGGCAAATTCCTTTAACACCCGGGTGGCACTGCGCAGCCACAGGTTGGACCGGTAGCAATCCTCCGGGGTGCCTTCAAACCACACCCCGCCATCCACCGGGCGCAATCCCGCCAGTCCCAAACCTTCCATTTCGGCCAGCAGAACCGGCTCCAGGCCGCGGGGGGTTTGGGCAAAATAAGGTTCGGGGATTTTGGCCCGGCCTTTACGCAGTTCGGGTTCCTTCATGGGCGGCGGCATCATGTGGGGCGGCATTCGGGGATTCAGGAGGCGGAATGATTTCCAGGCGGTAATCCGCCAGCAGGGATTCCAGGTCGTAGTACCGGCGGGTTTCCGGGTGGAACACATGCACAATCACATCGGTAAAATCCATTAACACCCAGCTTCCCTCCTGATACCCTTCCACAACCTGGGGGGCCATATGGTGGTCCTGCTTCAGTTGTTCTTCTATTTTGTCGCAGATCCCCCGCACATGGGCCTGGCTTCTTCCAGAGCAGATCACCACATAATCGGCCAGGGGCGAGCGGTTTTCCATATCGTACAGGTGAATATCCTCCGCTTTGGTATCCTGGGCGGCGGCGATGATGAGGCGGGCAAGTTTTTGTGTAAGCATTGAGTTCCTTGGCCCCCCAGCCGGGGCGGAGGGCGGCGATGAATCGGACAATCTGTATTGAGGCCTCTGCACAACCCGTTTTTTCCCATCCCCCTGCCCCCAACACAAAAGGGAAGGGGGTTGAACTGTTTGGAGGCCTGCGGCCCCAAAAGAAAGGCGTTGAAGCCCGCCCTAAGCCGCCGCAAGGCGGATGGCGGTGCTGGTAACGCTGGACAGGAACCCCAAACCCCCGCTTTTTTATCAAAACGGGAGCTTTTGGCAGTTATGCAGAGATCTCTTTGCTTTTTTGCCCTGCACCCCATTGTTCAGGCAACGGGTGGCCCGGCCCAAGAAAACCCGGCGGCCTTATCCTGGGGATAGGGGCGGGGCCAGCCGCCGGGCGGCCCACTTGCGGGCTTCCTCGGCCAGCAGCATGGCCGCGGGAAAGGGGGCGATAAACCACCAGACCTCCGCCCCCAGGGGGGCCGCCCCGAACAGACGGTTCCCCAGGGGGGTGTACAGCACCAGCATCAGCAACCCCCATTCCACCACGATTCCCCACCAGATAAGCCGGTTGCCCCGGATGCCGGTTTTGAACAAAGAAAGCCGCTCATGACGGCACAAAAAGACATTCACCCCCTGCATGGCGATAATGGCCGCCAGGGTGGCGGCGGTGGCCCGCAGGTACAGCGGGTCGTTATCTCCCATGGGTTGATCATAAACCCACCCCCCGCCTTTCAACACAAAGAAAAAGGCGGCCATGGCCGCGGCGGCCTCCATGGCCCCCAAAAACAGGTAGGCCCGCAGCAACAGGGGGGTGTCCAGCAGCCTTTGGGAGCGGGGGCGGGGGGGGCGGCTCAGGGTGTCCGGGTGGGGTTTTTCCGCCCCCAGCCCCAAGGCGGGAACCATGTCGGTGCCCAGGTCCACCACCAGTATCTGGATGACCGTCAGGGGCAGCGGGATGCGGACCAGCACATAGGCCAGATAAGGGACAATCTCCGGGATGTTTGATGTGGCGATGTAGGTGACAAACCGGCGGATGTTGTCGTAAACCGCCCGCCCTTCCTCCACCGCCGAAACAATGGAGGCAAAGTTGTCATCCAGCAACACCATGTCGGCGGCCGCTTTGGCCACATCGGTGCCGCCCAACCCCATGGCAATGCCAATATCGGCCTTTCTCAGGGCCGGAGCATCGTTCACCCCGTCCCCCGTCACCGCCACTATTTCCCCTTTGTGTTGCAGGGCGGCCACAATGCGCAGCTTTTGCCCGGCACTCACCCGGGCAAAAATCACCTCAGGAGCGTCCAGAGCCAATTCCAGTTGGGTGTGGGTCAGCCGCTTCAACCGGTCCCCGGTGATGACCACCGGGTGGTCGCTTTTTGCCAGACCGGTTTCACGGGCGATGGCCAGGGCGGTGTGAGGATGGTCGCCGGTGCACATAACCACCCGGATGCCGGCCTGATGGCATTGGGCCATGGCCTGGGCCACTTCCGGGCGGGGGGGGTCTTCCAGTCCCACCAGCCCCAAAAGTTCCAGCTTTTCCTCCAATGCGGTGTCCCATTCCGACTGGTCCGCCAGTTTTTCGGTTTGTCTGGCCAGCCATGGGGATTGCGGAAGGCCTTCTGCAACCCGGCGGGGTTGGAGTTCCCCCGGCAAAGGCCGCCGGGCCACCGCCAGCACCCTTAGGCCCCGGCTGGTCATCGACTCCTGTGCCTGCCCCCAGCTTTCCA
>JAOUFO010000359.1 GCA_029858165.1 Deltaproteobacteria bacterium
ATTTTCAGCCATATTTTCTCAAGGGTCACGACTAGGAAAGAGGGTTCTCTCGGACGAGTTTTAGGATGAGGTGATATAGATTTTCACCTCGGTTGTTGTATCGGAACTCGCATTCCTTTAAATGAAGGTGGAATGTGGATTTGCTCATGCCTCTGAATTTGGCCAGCCGGGTTTTGGTGATGCCCCAAAACCCTTCTATGCCGTTGATATGGGTATTTCCCCGAGCGAACTCGTTTTGGCCGTGATCGACCCGTAAGTGTTTATCGTAGCCGATGTCCACCAGGCCATCATACCCGCGCCATCCGTCTGAATGGATGACAGAATCCAGCGTAACGCGGCCCCGAATAACAGCTTGCAGGGTTTTCTTGGCACAATCGGGTACAATTTGTGTGTATACCTTGCCTTGGCGCTTGACCAAGCCAAAAACGATGGTCTTGTTGCCTGCACCCCGCCCACGCTTGCCTTTGACTCGCCGGGGGCCAAAATAAGATTCATCCACCTCCACTTCGCCAGAAAATGGCGATTGGTGTTCACAGTGTTCCATAATGCGCTCTCGGATGCCGCGCAACAAACGATTGACCGTATTTCGGTTTAGGCCAGCCAGTTCAGCCGTTTGTGTGGCATCCAGGTCGGTGGCAAAATACCTTACCACCTGCCGAAATTTGGCCTCCGAAATCTTTGAACGAAAAATATATTTGTTCTTCCTTCTCATAAGCCACTCCTAGCACATCATCAACCATGTGTGCTAGTCGTGACCCAAAAAATTTATGCCCCTCCTTTGGGGTCGGCCCACCATTCGCCCCGGTCTTCTTCCGGTGCGTCCCTGAACTGCATTTCGTACAGTTTGGTGTACATTCCCCCCAGGGCCAACAGTTCCCCGTGTCGGCCTTCCTCCACCACTTTGCCTTTTTCCAGCACATATATCCGGTTGGCCTTGCGGATGGTGGACAGCCGGTGGGCGATGACAATGGTGGTGCGGTCTTCCAGCAGGGCTTCAATGGCCTCCTGCACCTCCTGCTCCGATTCGGAATCCAGGGCCGATGTGGCCTCATCCAGAATCAGGATGGGGGCGTTTTTAATCAATGCCCGGGCAATGGCCAGCCGTTGCCGCTGGCCGCCGGAAAGGTGCATGCCGCCTTCCCCGACGGGGGTATCAAACCCCTGGGGCAGTTCCATGATAAATCCGTAAGCATGGGCCGCTTTGGCGGCTTCTTCAATGCGCTCCCTGGGGCAGTCTATTTTGCCGTAGGCGATGTTGTTGGCCACCGTATCGTTGAACAGAAACACCTCCTGGGTCACAATGGCAATCTGCCCCCGCAGGGAATCCAGGGTCACATCCAGAATGTTGTGGCCGTCAATGGAAATGGAGCCTTCCTTCAAATCAAAAAAGCGGGGGATCAGGTTGACCAGGGTGGTTTTTCCCGCGCCGCTGGGCCCCACCAAAGCCACCACCTCCCCGGTTTTGATTTCCATGTGGATGTTTTGCAGCACCGGGTCTTCCGGCACACGGTAATAGTGGCGGTCTATCTGGATGGATATGTTTTTGCTGATGACCGGCAGGGGTTTGGCGTCCGGTTTGTCGGTGACGTCCGGGGGGGTGTCCAGCAGTTCAAACACCCGGTGGGCCGCCGCCATCCCCTCATTGATTTTGAGGGTAAAGCCGTTCAGTTTTTTGATCGGCTCATTGAGCAAAAAGAAGGTAAACAGAAATGAGGCAAAATCTCCGCCGGTAATATCCTTGTGGATGATGAGAAATCCCCCAAACATCACAATGATAGCCCCGGCGATGGCCCCGATGGTTTCCAGCACCGGAGTGGAATAAGAGGTGACATTCAACGTGCGCAAGGCCCTGCCCAACAGCAGGTTGTTGGACTCTTCATAGCGGTCGGCCTCGTATTTTTCCATGGAAAAGGCCTTCACCACCCGGATGCCGGAGATGGTTTCCACCAACAGGGTGGTCATGTGGCCGAATGTGGAAAGGGTATCCCGGGTAAACTTGTTGTTGCGGCGGCCAAACAGGGAAATCAGCGACAAAGCGATGGGAATCAACACCAGCGAAAGCAAGGCCAGCTGCCAACTGCGGTAGCCCAAAATGGCCAGCATCAACAGCAGTTGGGGAATATCCCGCAAGGGGGCCAGGATGGATACCGTCAGGGCCTCCTGAAGCCGGTTTAAATCGTTGGTGAACCGGGAGATCAATGCCCCCCTGGATTTGCCGGTGAAATAGAAAAATGACAGGGAATGAAGATGCACATACATTTCCATCCGCAGGGCGGTCACCATCCGCAGCGCCATGGCCCCGATCAAATAATTGTGTCCGTAAAAAAACAGCCCCCGCACCGAAAAAATCAGGACAATGGCCAGCCCCACCAACACAAACTTCTGAATGGGCGGGGTGTCCCCCCCCTCCAGGGTGTCCACCACATCCTTGATATACCAGGCCGGGGC
>JAOUFO010000360.1 GCA_029858165.1 Deltaproteobacteria bacterium
AAAGGATTTCATCTGGCTTTTCACCACCGGTACGGGTACCGATGGGACAGCCCCAACAGCAACAATAAACCCTGCCAACGGGGCGACCGGTGTGCCGGTCAATTCGGCGGTGGTCATCACCTTTAACGAGTTCTTTGATATCAGCGCCGGGGGAACGGTAAGTGTCACCCCCGGGCCGGTCGCCGGGGGTTCGGTAATGAATTTTATGGCCAAAACCGTCGCCTTCACCCCGACCACTTCTTTAGCTGCAAACACCACCTACACGGTGAACATATCCGGGTTTAAGGATATGGCGGGCAATGGGATGGCGCCCATCGCCCCCACCTTTACCACACAGTAACTTTATTTTGGTCTGGAGGGGCCCCCCCCTCCAGGCTTTCCCCCCTCCAGGGAGGGCAGGTGGCCTTGAAAAAGGCGCCCCATCCCATTCCCTACACTTTTTTGGCGTAAATGAGTTTGCCGTCGCCGGGGGCATAGAAATCGGGCAGCAGGGCTTCCCGGGTGTACCCCATGCGCCCATAGAACCCCTGGGTGGGAATGTATTGGTCCCTGGATGATGTTTCTATGTAGATTTTTCCCCCACCTGCCTGCTGGATGAGGGCCTCGGTGCGGGCCATCAGTTCTCTCCCCAGCCCTTTGCCCTGCCAATCCGGGTGGACCACAATCCAATACAGATCGTAACTGGATTGGGTACCGGGGATCGCCCCCCAGCAGGTATACCCGGCCAGATTCTGGTTGTGGTGGGCAAACAAAAACAGGTACCCGCTGGCCTCTCCTCCGGCCAGCCGTTCCCCCACCAGTTCTTCGGCGATGGATACCTCCTCCCGGTTGAAAAACCCGGTGGCTTCTGCCAATTGGCAGACCTGCCCTGGATGATGGGGCAACACCTCCCCGCTGAAGGTCAGCCCGCGGTGAGGGGAAATCCTGGCTGGGTCGGGGGATTGGATCATGGAAGGGCTGGGGCAAGGGTTGGCGGGATGTCAGATGAAGATGGAACGGTTGATTTTACCGGTTCAGGGCTGAGCGCACAATCCACCCGATGGCTGTTTGATAGGCCACCCCTCCCTGGGCCAAAGCGGCGGCAAAACCGGCATCCGGGCTGAGGCAGGGGTTGGCGTTGATTTCCAGCACCCAGGGTTGGCCGGATTCATCCACCCTGAAATCCACCCGCGCATACCCTTTAAGCCCAAACAGCCCCCATGCCCCCAGGCTTACCTCCTCCATCCGGGCAAACAACTCCGGGGAATCCTCCCTGGGGGGAAATCTTCGCCGGGTATGGCGGTATTCAAAACTGTCCGCATCCCACTTGGCCTGATACCCAACAATGCGGGGTTTTTCCGCCGGGAATCCCTGAAAGATGATTTCCGCCGGGGGCAACACCCGCAACCCGTCCGGGGTTTCCACCACCGCCAGATTAAACTCCCGGCCCGCCACATACCGTTCGGCAAACCAATCCCCCCCCACCTCCGCCCGGCCTTTGCTCATGCGGGCCAGGGCCTCAGCGGGAGAATTCACCACCGAGGAATCATCCAAGCCGATAGAGGCATGTTCCCACACCGATTTCACAATCCAGGGGCCGGTTGAAGCATCCCCCCCTTTGAGAGAAAAGCTGTTTTGGCCATGCCCCCCGGCGGGAAGGGTTGGCTCCATGGGGTCCAGAATAGGGGGGGTGGGCAGACCCCCCCGGGCCAGAATCCGTTTGGCGGCCAGCTTGTCGGAGGATTGTGCCATGGCTTCCAAAGGCGCCCCGGTAAACGGCAGCCTCATCCCCTCCAATAGCTCCGGGGCCAAGGTGATCAGCCGCCCATCCCCGTCCACGGCATCCACCAGATTGAACACCACCGAAGGCCGAAGGCGGGCCAGGGCCTGCCGGGCTGGTTCCACATCCCGCCCCAGGGAAAGAGGTTCCACCCGCCAGCCCAGCCCGGTCAGGGCCTCCTCCACCACCCCGGCCTCCTGGGTCACATCCAGAGTGTCCGGGGGGGCATCGGGAGGAAATTCACCGGTCAGAATCACGGCCAGGCCGGGGGTTGAAATCATGGATTGGGGCGGCAAAGCCGAAAACAGGATGATGGAAATTGGGGATCGCCCCCCTGTGGCTGAGAGGACAGCATAACCGGTCCCCCCAAACCCCACAAGGGAGCCAGGCTCCTTGTCCGGCAGCCAGCACCGCGAAACCTGCCCTCTCCCCCCGCCCTTCGGGTGGCACCTGGAATGCCGTCCAGCGCAAGCCCGGCCAAAGCGGCCTCACCCCGCCCGCCTGCGGCGGGCCGCCCCTCTCCTGGGGGAGAGGGGCAATCCTCTACACTTCTGTTTGAATCAGCAAACCGCCAAACCCCGTCAACCACCAGCCGAATGGATAAGATTCTCCTCAACCAGCACTCCCCCGCCCCTCCCTGTGTGGGGAGGGCAGGTCACATTAAGCGACCGGGGAGAGGGGATATTGA
>JAOUFO010000361.1 GCA_029858165.1 Deltaproteobacteria bacterium
CCAGCCCTTTTTTTAAAAGGGCCGCGAACAGTTCTATGCTTCCCAGGGGATTGCGGATTTCATGGGCGATGTTGGCCGCCATTTCTCCCATGGCGGTAAACCGGTTGCGCCGGTCGGCGTGTTCTTCCAGCCGTTTCAGTTCGGTGACATCCTGAATGTTGAATATAAACCCCAGGGGCTCCCCGTTTTCGCCCCGCATGGTGGAGGCGGAAATTTGCAGTTTCAGCGGGTCCCGGTCCTTGGCGGTGTAGGTGATCGGCTCATCCAACTCCTCTTCGTTGGATTTCCGCCCGGCCGACCCGCCGGATTCCAGGTCCGGCAGGGGAATATCCACCCCCAGCAGCCCCCCCACCGTCATCCCCCGGGCCTGCTCATCGGTGACTCCCAGCATCTCCACCAGGGTGCGGTTCAGGCCGGTCACCCGTCCGTCCAGGCTGGTCACCACCACCCCGATGGCCAGGGAGGAGAATATGTTGGACAGATAGGTTTTGACCTTTTCCTTTTCCTCCAGGTTCAGTTCAAGCTCTTTGTTTTTGCGGTCCAGCTCCAGATTCAGTTCATCCACCTTTTTTTGCAGGCGCTTGTAGGAATCCTGGAGTTTTTCGGCCGCGTCGGTGAACACATCAAACCCCTGGGTCAACAGAGCGTCCTTTTGGGCCAGCTCCATTTCCAAAGCGTTGATCCTCGCCTCCAATTCAGCGGATCGGGGGGAGGGTTCGGCGGGTCCGGTTGTGCGTGTCATTTGTTCAGATAATCCCTGAACTGAAGTTTATCCACCAGTTCCCGCTGGTTTTCCTTGGCCAGGGGCTCCCACATTTCACCGGGTTTGTTTTTGGCCATTTCAACCAGGGTGTTAAACAATTCCAGGGCTTGTGGCTCCCGCCCGTTGCGGCGGTGAATCAGCCCCATCTGATACCAGGCCCAGGGAGCCCGGTCATGGTCCGGGTACAGGCTGATGCCTTTTTGGTAGGCTTCCAGGGCCTCATCATCGCTTTTCAGCTCAAACAGGGCATCCCCCAGGTAAAACTGGCTTAGTATCACAAACGGGGGCACTTTGGCCCCCTGGATGGGATGGTTGAAATTGGGCACCACATTGGCAAACGCTTCGGCGGCGGCCTGATATTGTCCCAGTTCTTTTTGCACCATGGCCAGATTGAAATACGCCTCCGCGGCGGCCTCTCCCAGCATGGGGGTGGGGTTTTTTTCAAAATCCTGCACGATGATCCGGAACGCCTTGAGAGCATCCGGGTAGCGGCGGGCTTTCAGGTAAGCCAGCCCCAAAGCCATCCGCACATCGGTGGTGTATTCATCATCAGGGTATTTGGTGATAAATTCCAGCATGGCTGTTTCGGCCCGGCCCAGGTTGTCTTTATCCATCAAAGCCCGGGCAATGCGGTAGCGGGCCAGGGAGGCCAGATTGTCCTGCCGGATTTTTTCCAGCTTTTGATACACTTTGTCCGCCTGATCATACAACCCCAGGTTGGCGTAGGAACTGGCCACCTGAAACAGGGTGATCCGAAAAGGAAACCGGCTGAAGGAATCGGCTTCACGGGCGGCATACAGGTTGACCACCTCCCAATCCTTGTGGGTTTCATACAGGCTGTCCACCCACCCTTTCAGATTTTCTTCAATGTTGTCCTGAACAATGTTTTTGCGCACATAGGGGCTTTTGGGATAGGTCTTGGCCAGTTCCTCAAAGGTTTGGATGGCTTGGGGATACTGTTTGTGCAAAGTGAGGGTCAGCGCCTTGCGCAGCATCGCCTCGGATGCCAGGGCCGGTTCCTGAGGCTCCCTGATCAGTTTTTCGTACAGTTCAAGGGCCTGTTTGTAATCCTCGCCCAGAGGGCGGTTGGCGTACACATTGGCCACCCGCAACATGCCCCGCAGTTGAAGCGGGCGGGGGGCTTCTTCCATCACCTGTTTGTACAGCGCCAGGGCGTTGCTTTCTTTGCCTTCATCCCGCAAAAAATCCCCCAGCCGCAGGGCTGCCAGCTTGGAATAGGGTTTTTGGGGGTAGGCCGCCAAAAGCTCCTGGTACACCTCCCGAGCCAGATCAAATTCCGCCGATTCGTAATAGGTTTCTCCGATGTGGAACAACATCAGCGGGTGTTTGATCCCGTATTTGGGGTCCAGTCGGCGGGCCTCGTTAAAATTGGTTTTGGCCAGATCAAACCGACCCAGGTTGTAATAGGCGTCTCCAATCTGGTAATAGGCCGGGGCGGTCAGGTCGGCGTTTCCCTCATCCTCCAAAAATTTTGTAAACTGGTCTATGGCATTTTCCCGTTTGCCCAGGGCCAAAAAGGTTTCTCCCCGGTGATAGTAGGAATCCGCCGTGTAAGGCAGGTTGCCCGGAAACCGTTCCTGGAGGATTTCGTAATGGGCCGAGGCCTCCTGGTTGAACCCCATCAACTGATAACATTGGCCGATGCTGAACAACGCGCTGGGG
>JAOUFO010000363.1 GCA_029858165.1 Deltaproteobacteria bacterium
GTGGCAAAATACCTTACCACCTGCCGAAATTTGGCCTCCGAAATCTTTGAACGAAAAATATATTTGTTCTTCCTTCTCATAAGCCACTCCTAGCACATCATCAACCATGTGTGCTAGTCGTGACCCAATAACAATTAGCCTTCACGCGTGATAAAAGATTGTTTAAATCATAGGACACGGTCTGCATGTTTAACCTCCTCCTAAAATGGCTAGTTTTCTGTTATGCTCTTTGTTCTTCTTTTTCCTGAAAATCCTGGACCACCCGCCCCTATGCCCGACGCTTTTCCCCCCACCCGTCAGGTGACGCTAAACGACAATATCCCTTTCCTATACCTTTCAAATGCCGACCGCAAGGGAATTGCCCCGGCATTCCCCCTGCCCTTCCCCCTGAAATCCTTCCCTGTTACAATTGGGCAACCACCCGCCTGTTTTCAACGCTTAAACCCAAAGGGGGAAATGAACGAGGCTGATTTTACCGTGGATGTGGACGATGAGTTTATCTCCAGAGAAAAGGCCAAGGCCCGTGAGCTTCGCCAGAGCCAGTGGTGGAAGAACCGGCGGGGGGAAGGTGTGTGCCATTACTGCCGCCAGCGGTTTCCCGCGGGAGAACTGACCATGGACCATGTGGTGCCCATTGTGCGGGGGGGGCGCAGCACCAAATCCAATGTGGTGCCTTGTTGCAAGCCTTGCAACGGCAAGAAGAAATACCTGTTGCCTACGGAATGGACGGAGTATCTGGACGGCTTGACCAAACGATCGGTGTGAACCAATTCAGGGGGGCAAGGCCCAATATGCGACTGGTTTCCACAGGGGTGTTGGCCCGGCGGGGGAATCCCCCCCGGGTGTGGGGTGGGTTCCGGGGGGTGATGCTGGGGGTGTGCCTGTGGGCGGCCTGGGTGTGGCCGGTGATGGGCCAACAGCCTGGCTCTGTAGGCCCGGCGGCAGCCAATCCGGCGTCCAGTGCGGAAGTCGGTAGCCAAACCACGGCGGACCCAACCCCCGCTGACCCAACCCCGATCTCCCCCACCGTGGGGGAACCCGCTTTTGAAAGCCGGACGGCGGCGGGTGAACCACTCAATGCTCAAACCCCGGCGGCCAAAACAGCCCCTGGTGAGCCGCCCGCCTCTCAGCCGCCTGACTCCCCATCACCCGGCAACACCACTTCCGGCAGCCCCCCGGCAGAGACTCCCCAGCCCCCAACGCCGGAAGCCCAGACGCCGGAAAGCCAGCCTTCCGGGGCAGAAAATGCCCGGCCGCCGGGTTCTGAATTGCCAGGTCCTGCTTCAGGGCAGCCGGGGGGGGAGGGGGTTGGGGGGGCGGCCTCTCCGGCGGAGCCGGGTCTTTCTGTGGAGTCTGGCCCCCCTGAATCCGTGGCCCCGGAAAATCTTCCTTTGTACACCATTGAGGTGAATCTGAATGGCCGCGCCCACACCCTGACCGGCTCCATCCGGGTGGCCCTGCCCTTTCAGGCCGGGGGGGCTGCTTCGCAAGCTGCCCCCCCCACCCCGGCCCCTGCGGCTTCCCCCGGCGGCCCCAAGGGGCAGGACCCGTCCCAGCAGCCCGGCCCTGAAGCGGTGCAATGGTTTCATCTGCCCCCCAACCGGTTTGCCGAGCAGGACCCCAGGGGGTTCCCCCGTGAAAACACCCCGACCCCTTACCAGATTTCTTATCTGACCATTCTGCCGGAGGACCCCTACTATCCGGGAGGGTTTGACCCCGGCTGGATAGATATCCGCACGGTGACCGACGGCCAGGGGCGCCAATTGATGTATTCCCTGCGGGACAATCCCCACCTGCCCCAGGGATATGCCGCCAAACAGGGGCTGTTGCGGGTGGAACTGCCCCCAGGGGAGAAGGTGGGGGAGATTGTGATTTACTTTGTGACCCATCTGCCTCACAGGCTGTGGGAAGGATGGAACAAATCGGAGATGCTGACCGAACGGTGGCATCCCCTGCTTGTGGCCAGAAACGGCGGGGGGTGGATGTGGGAGGAAAGCCACCCTTCCCCGGCCCGCTACCGGGTATCGGTCACCGGTAAAAAAGAAGGCTGGCTGCTGGCGGGGCGCAACCCCCCCCATTGGCTGAGCCGGGATACCCCCCTTCCCCCACCTCCGGCCCCCCAGCCGGAAAAATCCTTTCCCCTCATTTTTCTGCCGCGCCACATGGGGGTGCAGGAGGAGACCGGCGGAACGACGGTTCACACCTTTTTTAAAAACCGTTGGCACCGGCTGGCCACATTCTCGCTGGATGTGGCCATGCACTTTACCACCCACATGGAGCGGGTGTACGGCTTAACCCTGCCTCAGCCAAATATCAATCTGGTACAGACCGAAGGCCCCCCGGATGTCATCCGCACAGTGGGCCAGACAGTGTTGATTCCCAAGGGGTATTACCAAAACAGTCGGCTGTTGGACCGGTGGTATGTGGGGTTTTTATCCT
>JAOUFO010000362.1 GCA_029858165.1 Deltaproteobacteria bacterium
TACCGCCGCTACTTTGGGGGGGGCGGGCTGGCGTTGTACTACCTGTTGCGGGAGCAGCCCGCCGGGGTGGACCCCCTGGGGCCGGAGGCCATGGTGGTCATCACCACCAGCGTCATCGGCGGGGGGTTGCTCAGCGGGGCCAACCATTTTTCGGTGGTGGCCCGCTCCCCTCTGACGGGAGGGTTTGGCGAATCGGAAGCGGGGGGGTATTGGGGGCCGGAATTCAAGGCCACCGGCCACGACGCGTTGATCATCACCGGCCAGGCCCCCGCCCCGGTGTATCTTTCCATCACCCCCGCCGGGGTGGAGCTGCGGGATGCCGCCCGCTGGTGGGGCAAACTCTCCGGCGAGGTGCAGGATGGCCTGGCGGCGGAATCAGGGGAGCGCAACGCCAGGGTGCTGCAATGCGGCATCGCGGGCGAAAACCTGGTGCGCTACGCCGCCCTGGTGAACGAATGCCGCCATTTTAACGGACGGGGAGGCATGGGGGCGGTGTTCGGGGCCAAACGGTTGAAGGCGGTGGTGGTCAAAGGCAGCCAGCGGCTGAAACCGGCTGATCCGGCTCTGGCCAAACAGGTGGTGGATGACTTCCGGCGGTTGTACAACCGGGATAAAGACATGCTGCATGTGTATGGGTCGGCCAGGGCGGTCAAGCGGCTGAGCCGGGGGGGGATTCTGCCCACCCACAACTTCAGGGAGGGCACCTTTGCCCAGGCCGATGCCATATCGGGGGAGACCATGGCCGAAACCATTTTGGTGAAACGGGGTACCTGTCATGCCTGCGCGGTGGCCTGCAAGCGGGATGTGGAGGTGCCGGAGGCAGGGGTGACCCCCAAATACGGCGGCCCGGAATATGAAACCCTCGCCGCCCACGGCTCCAACATCGGGATCGGCTCCCTCAAACACATTGCCTGGGCCAACCAGATGTGCGGCCAGTTTGTGCTGGATACCATTTCCACCGGCATGGTGCTGGCCTTTGCCATGGAATGCTGGGAAAAAGGGTTGATCACCGCCCAGGATACCGGAGGGGTGGAACTCACCTGGGGTAGCGAACCGGCCGCCCGGTGGTTGATTGAGGCCATTGCCCGGCGGGAGGCCATCGGCGATTTGCTGGCCCAGGGGGTGCGCCGGGCGGCTGAAAAACTGGGGCCCGAAGCCCAAACCTTTGCCCTGCATGTGAAAGGGCAGGAACTTCCCCTGCATGACCCCCGGGGCAAAAAAGGGGTTGCCCTGGCTTATGCCACATCCCCCACGGGGGCGGACCACATGGAGGCCCCCCACGACCCGGTTTACACCATGTTCCACCCCAACACCACCATGCTGCCGGAACTGGCCATTTTGGAGCCTTGCGAAGTGCTGGCCCTGGATGGCCAAAAAGCCAAAACCTTTTACAAAACCCAGCGGGCCTGGTCCATGTACAACACCCTGGGCATCTGCGATTTCGCTTCTGCCCCCCACAACGTCACCACCCTTTCCATGTGGCGGGACCATGTGCGGGCCGTCACCGGCTGGGATGTGTCCCTCCACGAACTGATCAAAGCCGGGGAGCGGGCCGATTGTCTGGCCCGGATTTTCAATGTGCGGGAAGGGTTTACCCCGGCGGATGACAGCCTGCCGGACCGCCTGTTTGACCCCCTGCCCGGCCCGATGAACGGCGAATCCATTGACCGGGAGGAGTTTTCCGCCGCTCTGATGGCCTATTATGAAACCGCCGGTTGGGACCCCCGCACCGGTCTGCCCACCCGCCACAAAGCCCGGGACCTGGATCTGGAATGGGCCTTGGAGCTGGTCCAAAATCCGCAAGGCCCCAACCCAACAACAAAAGAGATCCAAACCCCTTAACAATCATCGGAGAACACACCGTCCACAACACCGAAAACCCCCCGTTTGAATCTCACGCGGTTTCCCTCCTCAAAGGGACCCGGGCTGTGATAGACTGAGGCCTCTGCACAACTCGTTTTTTCCCATCCCCCTGCCCCCTTCCAAAGGGAAGGGGGTTGAACTGATTGGAGGCCTGCGGCCCCCAAACCCCCGCTTTTTTATCAAAACGGGAGCTTTTGGCAGTTATGCAGAGGTCTCAGACTTTCACTTCGGGCCGGTCCCGTCATTTTTCCTTTCCATCCAAGGATGGATACACCCTTACATGACGCATCAAAAACAAATGGTCAAACACATTGTAAAATGGAATCTGAAGGAGGAAGCCCTGGGCCAGGACAAACGGACCAACGCGCTCCAAATTCGGGAAATGCTCTATGGACTGATCGGGGTGGTGCGGGAAATCAACTTTCTGGAGGTGGTGATGGATACCAGCCAGGAGGAGGGAGGCCACGATGTGGTGCTTTATTCGGTGTTTGATTCCATGGCCGCCCTGGAAGCCTACAAGGTCCATCCCGCCCACAAAAAAGTGGTGGACTTTGTTCAAAACGTGGTGGAAACCCG
>JAOUFO010000364.1 GCA_029858165.1 Deltaproteobacteria bacterium
CACCCACCTGAACCTGAGGGAAGCCCGGGAAAACCTGAAAAGACAAAAAGCCGAGACCGAAAGCCTGGTCCATATTTTGTCTCATGATTTGATGAACCCCATATCCGCCATGCTGGGATTTATTCACCTGGCTGCCATGCTGCCCAGCTATGACGACCCGGATACCCAGGAGTTGTGGAAAAACCTGGAAATCGCGGCCAATCAGCAGGAATCCATTGTCAGCCATGTGCGGGAGATGCGGGCATTGGAAACCGGCAAAAAAAAGGTGCCTCTTACCCCGGTGAATCTGGCGGACGTGATAGACACCTCCATGGCGATATTTCAGGCCCGGCTGAAGGTCAAGGAGATCACCCTGCAATTGACCCTGGACCGTACGGATAATTGGGGAGTGAAGGCGGAGCCGGTGAGCCTTACCCACAATGTGGTAAGCAATCTGATTTCCAATGCCATCAAATTTTCCTTTCCAGGATCCACCATTTCCATTGAGGCCAAAAATGAGGGTGGTTTCGTTCATTTGATCATAGAAGACAAAGGCATCGGCATCCCACCCTCCATTTTGCCAAATTTATTCAAAACCGATGTGCCCACTTCCAGACCGGGAACCTCCAGGGAAACCGGAACCGGTTTTGGCATGCCTCTGGTAAAAAAATATGTGGATGTGTACCAGGGGGAAATCCAGGTGGAAAGCCGGGCTCAGGAGGATTTTCCCCAGGACCACGGCACCCGGATTTGTCTTTCCCTGAAGCCCGCCCCTTTGAAAAAATAGAGCCGCCTCCTGGGTGGGCTTGTCTTTCTCTGTCCCTGTGGGAATCCAATGATGATTCAACCGTATCAAACGGGGGACCTCCTGGAGGTGGTGGTGGAATCCATGGGCGCCCAGGCCAGAGGGGTGGCCCACTTGGGGGGGCATACCCTGCTGGTGGCCGGGGCTTTGGCCGGAGAGCGGGTGGAGGCGGCGGTGGAAAAAGCCGCCGCGGGCCACATTCTGGCCCGGACGGTGCGGGTGGTGACCCCATCCCCCCGGCGGACAGCCTCCCCCTGCCCCCATTACGGGGAGTGCGGCGGCTGTGATTTTCTGCACACATCCTATCCACATCAGCTTGAAATCAAACGGCAGGCGGCTCACGAGCAACTGGTGCGTCTGGGGGGGGTCACCCCTCCCGAGGGATGGGACATCGCGGCCTGTTCCCGCCCTTTGGGGTACCGGGACCGGCTGGATTTTACCCCCACCCCCCAAGGGGAGGCCGGGTTTCACCCGGTGAAAGGCAGCCTTCCGGTGGCTGTATCCTGGTGCCGATTGGCTCCCCCGGAGCTTTCCGCTCTGGCCCATCAGGGGTTGGCTTACGGCCAGCCGGGTCGGATGGGTCGGGAGGTTTCCCGTTTGCGGGTGCAACAGCATGGCCGGGGTGAACTGGCCCTGCTGATCTGGTTTTTCCACGCCCGGGATGGGGAACGGCTGGCCCGGGAGGCCGGGGAATTTTTGGCCTTCCTGGACCGGGCTGTGGACGGCCCCCAGGGGGTCTCTTTGGCCGATGGCCATCCCTCAATGTCTTTGACCTCTGCTTCCCTGACTTCAGTGGCCCTGACCTGGCCTGTCGAAACAAGGAAGGGAAAAAAGGGCCGGGGGGCGGGCCGGCCAACCCCAGAGGAAAACCCGGCAGACCCGGTGCAGGTTCTGCGGGGCGGAGACCGGCTGGAAAAAAATTTGGGGGGGACGCGCTACCGGGTGGCGGTGGACGGTTTTTTTCAAACCAATCCGGCCTCCGCAGAAACATTGCTTAAACTTGGCCTCCAGGGAGTGGAAGGGGGGGGTGGTTTTCCGGGTTGCGGGTCGGGGCCGGTGTTTGACCTGTATTGCGGAGCGGGGTTGTTTGCCATCCCCCTGGGGGCGGGGGGGCGGACGGTGGCAGGGGTGGAATCCCATTGGGGGGCGGTGACCGGCGGACGGGAGGAAGCCCGGCGGCTGGGGCTGGACAATCTGGCCTTCCATGGCTGGAACCTGGAGGAACCCGGCGTGTGGCAACGGCTGACGGACCGGTACGGCCCCCCGGCATGTGTGGTGGCGGACCCGCCCCGGAGGGGGTTGTCCAAGCCGCTGGTGCAGGCTTTGGCCCATCAGGGACCCCCTCGGCTGGTGGTGGTCTCCTGCGACCCGGCCACGTTTGCCCGGGATGCCTCCCGGCTGGCGGACCACTACCGGCTGGAAAAACTGACCGGGGTGGATATGTTCCCGCAAACCCGCCATCTGGAACTGGTGGGGGTGTTCTCCCGCATCAAATGATGCCAGCCCGATCTTGTGGGGCGTTTCCCCACACCCCGCAATTGACCGAGGCTCCCCCGCGATGGAATTTTGCTGGTGGCTTGTTATCCGGCAACCAGCACCGCCATCCGCCTGTCGGCTTTGCCTTCATGGGCCAAAGCCGGG
>JAOUFO010000366.1 GCA_029858165.1 Deltaproteobacteria bacterium
GGAATCAAACTGGTTGGAAAGCTGGACCAGTTTGGCCGCGGCCCTGGCATGCAGCCCCAGTTTGTTGGTGATCACCACCTGTTCGCTTTTCATGGATGCCGTTCCTGGATCAAGGACCGCCGCGCATTGCCCGCCGGAGGGTTTTCCTGGAAACAACCTACAAACCGGCGGACTTTCGCAATCCATCCGACTTGTCGGTTTTTTCCCAGGTGAATTCGGGAAGCTCCCGGCCAAAATGGCCGTAGGCCGCGGTTTTTCTGTAAATAGGCCGTTTCAGATCCAACGATTTTAAAATGCCGGAAGGCTTCAGTTCAAAGTGTTCCCGCACCAGACTGGCCAGCCGGTCATCATCCACTTTGCCGGTGCCGTAGGTATCCACCTTCACCGATACCGGTTCCGGAAAGCCGATGGCGTAGGCCAACTGAACTTCGCAACGGTCCGCCAAACCGGCGGCCACCAGATTTTTGGCGATGTAGCGGGCCATATAGGCGGCGGATCGGTCCACCTTGCTGGGGTCCTTGCCAGAAAACGCCCCGCCCCCGTGGCGGCCCATTCCCCCGTAGGTATCCACAATGATTTTACGGCCGGTAAGACCGGCATCCCCATGGGGACCGCCCACCACAAACCGACCGGTGGGGTTGATGAGATACCGGGTGGTTGCAGTGAGCAGGTCCGCAGGGATAATTTTTTTCACCACTTTTTCAATCACATCTTTTTCCAGCCGGGGATGGTCCACATCGGCCAGGTGTTGGGATGAAACCACCACGGTGTCTATGGAAACCGGTTGGTCCCCTCGGTAACGCACCGAAACCTGGGTTTTGCCGTCCGGCCCCAGGTAGGGGATTTCCCCTGTATGGCGTACCTCCGCCAGTCTTTCAGCCATGCGGTGGGCCAGATGGATCGGAAGCGGCATCAAGGTTTCGGTTTCACGACAGGCGAATCCAAACATCAGCCCCTGGTCCCCGGCCCCCATTTCGGAATACAGCCCCGCCCCTTCATCCACACCCTGGGCAATATCGGGGGATTGTTTTCCGATGGACGTGAGTACCCCGCAGGTGCGGTAATCAAAGCCCAGTTCTGTATTGTCGTAGCCAATCACCTTGACGGTGGTGCGCACCAGTTCCTGAAAATCCACGTTGGCTTTGGTGGTGATTTCTCCGGCCAGAACCACCAGACCGGTGGTGACCAGGGTTTCACAAGCCACCCGGCTTTCCGGGTCCTGGGTCAACAGGGCATCCAACACCGCGTCGGATATCTGATCGCACATTTTATCAGGGTGACCCTCCGTCACGCTTTCCGAGGTGAATACCGATTCCTTCATAAGGTTCAATTCTCCAAAGATCAACAGGTTTGTGTTTAAGAATCCAGGGTTGTTTAAAAAACCGCCGATTGTTTTAAAAACCGCCCTCCCGAAACCGCCCTCCCACTAGGGGGTAAATGGGGGGATAAAACCCTCCCCGGATAGGAGTGGGTGGTTTGTTTCGTTTCAATCTGTTATAGTACACCCCTACGGGAAAAAAACACCTGTTTTTTCCCCGTAGGGGAATCAAGGAGACAGAATTTGATGGGGTGGCCCGTGGGGAACCCCCCGGCAAACCGAACTTCGGGGGGGCAGCCATCCAACATCTGACGGGTCCAAAAGTCCGTGGACAATCGGGTGGGAAGAATCCCTTTCCGCGTGGCAAACCGGACACAGCCGGGAGCAAAAAGTGTGTTCAAAAGGCACATAAGGGGCTTTGATGGCTTTCTTGGAGAGAATTAGGGTTCCCGGAAAACCTGGATTTCTCCAAAGAAAAACAGCAATGGCAGGCCTGTGGGTTCCAGAATCAGGCTTAAACTTTAAATAACGATCAACGTGGACACCCAAGGCATCCACCTTGCAGAAAACCCACCACAGTCCCAGCCCTTGGGGCCGGGTTCCACTTGGTATATGCCAACACCGCCCATCCCAAAAGCCGGAGGCCTCCGCACAACGGTTTTTAAAGGTTTTCAAAAAAAATGGAAATGGATGGGGGGACAAACGCGGAATCTTCAACCCACAACGAGGAACACCCTGATGCTGAAAACAACCGGTAGGTCTTTGGCCGCCCTGTCCCTGATGGCGGCCCTGTTTTGGGCGGCGGTCCCCACCCCGGCGTCGGCCATAGAAACGGTGGCAACCCTGGAGCGGATAGAAGGTACGGTCTCTGTAGAGCTGGAGGATGGAAAATCCGCTTCCGGGCGCAACGGGCAGTTGCTTAACGCGGGGGACAAAGTGGTCACCTCCAGAAGCGGACAAGCCACCATCAAGTTCCGCGATGGATCCGAAATCCGGGTATTGCCCAACACAGATTTCAAAGTGGACCTGGTCCAGGAAAAAGGAAAATCCGCACGGGCGTTTCAATACAAACTTTCCATGAAGCTGGGCAGCGTGTGGGGC
>JAOUFO010000365.1 GCA_029858165.1 Deltaproteobacteria bacterium
AAAATCCTAAAAACCAAGCGGGATACCATCCCCCTGACCGCCATGGAGCAGGTGGTGGCCGCCCTGGGAGAGGACTCTCTGCGGGCACTGGCAATCCCTTATCGGGAAAACGGCTCCATTGAGGGGGGAAACCTGTCGGAGATCAAAGGGTCTTTGAAGGATCGATACCTGCTGGTGGCCAGGGTGGTGGCCGATGGGTTTACAACAGCACGCCGGATGATTCACCCGGAAACCAAAAAAGGGGGGGGTATCCGGGTGGGAGTTTCCCGAATGCGGGAAATCAAAGTGGAAGCCCACCTGTATGATTTGGCTCAGGGAGAGTTGGTATGGAGTTCCTGGGTCAAAACAGAAGGAGGGAATAAGGTTGAATTTTTCGTTAAAAAAGACAAACGGGCGGCCCAGTCGGGATTGATCCGGCGACTGACCGAGGAGGAAGAACCGTTTGAGGAGCTTGAACCGGAAGCCAGGATGCTGGTGGAGGAACTCTACCCCGCCCCCAAGGACCCGGCCCTGGTTCAGATTCTCCCCAAGGCCCTGTTCTCCCTGGCCGACAACCTGCCCCAAAAGAAAGGCGGCGACAGCCCGCCCTAAGCCGCCGCAAGGCGGATGGCGGTGCTGAAGCCGCTGGACAGGAACCCCAAAAGAAAGGCGGCGACAGCCCGCCCTAAGCCGCCGCAAGGCGGATGGCGGTGCTGAAGCCGCTGGACAGGAACCCCAAAAGAAAGGCGGCGACAGCCCGGCCTAAAAACCCCTCTCCCCGGTCGCTTATTGCGACCTGCCCCTCCCCACACAGGGAGGGGCGGAGTCGTGCTGGTTGAGGAGAGTCTCATCCATTCGGCTGGTGGTTGACGGGGTTTGGCAGTTTGTTGATTCAATTAAAATGTTGAGGGTTATTGCCCCCTCCCTGTGTGGGGAGGGGGCGCGCGAAGCGCGGGGGAGAGGGCTGTTTTGCGGCGTCAACCTGCCCGAACCGCCCCTCTCCCCGGTCGCTTATTGCGACCTGTCACTCCCCAAAACCCCTTCAGAAGAGACTCCGCCCATGGCCATGATCCACATCAAAGTCCCCTCTTTGGGGGAATCCATCACCGAGGCCACCGTGGCAGCCTGGCGGGTTGCCGCCGGAGAGGCGGTGGCGGAGGGGGATATTCTTGTGGAGTTGGAAACCGACAAGGTGATGGTGGAGGTGCCCGCCACCGCGTCCGGGGTGTTGGCCTCTATTGCCGCACCTGAAGGGACCGTGGTGGGGGTGGACGGGTTGCTGGGGCAATTGAACGCGGGGATTCAGGGAAAGGCGGCCTCCCCCCAACCCCCGGGAAAACAAAAAGAAACCGCAGAGGGGAAAACCGGGGGCCAACCGGCGGCCCTGGCGGAAGCCCACCCCAGCCCGGCTGTGCGCCATTTGGTGGCCGAGCACAAACTGGATCTGACTCAAATCCCCGCCAGCGGCAAAGGGGGGCGCCACACCCGGGGGGATATTGTGAATTTTATGGATCAACACCAGCCTCACCCCGCCTCCGGAGGCCAACCCACCCCATCGGCGGGTCAACCCCCGGGGGGGAGCGCCGCAACTTCCCCCGCATCCTCCTCTCCACCGGTTGCCCGCCCCCCCCTGGCCCCAGAGGAGGGGGACCGTCGGGAGCCCATGTCTCCCCTTAGACGGCGCATTGCCGAACGGCTGAAATCGGCCCAGAACACCGCCGCCATTTTAACCACCTTCAATGAGGTGGATATGTCGGCGGTGATGGCCCTGCGCAGCCGGTACAAGGATTCCTTCAAGGAAAAATACGGCATCAGTCTGGGGTTTATGTCTTTTTTCACCAAAGCGGCGGTGGAGGCGTTAAAGGCATACCCCGCGGTGAACGCCCAAATAGACGGCACCGATATTGTGTACAAAAACCATTACGATATCGGCGTGGCGGTGGGCACGGACCGGGGGTTGGTGGTGCCGGTGGTTCGGGGGGCCGACCGGCTGAAATTTATAGAAATTGAAACGGCCATTGCCGCCCTGGCCAAAAAAGCGCGGGATGGAAAACTTTCGCTGGAGGACCTTTCAGGGGGAACCTTTTCCATCAGCAACGGGGGAGTGTACGGGTCCATGCTGTCCACCCCCATCCTAAACCCTCCCCAGTCGGCCATTCTGGGGCTGCACAATATCGTCAAACGGCCGGTGGTGGTGGAGGATACCGTGGGAATCCGCCCGGTGATGTATCTGGCGGTTTCCTATGACCACCGCATCATTGACGGTTCTGAGGCGGTCCGTTTTCTGGTCAAAATCAAAGAAGCCATAGAAGACCCCGCCCGCCTGCTGCTGGAAATATAGCCCCAAAAAGAAGTGCAACCAGCCCGGCCAAAAGGGCCGCAAGGCCCGTGCCGGTGCTGGTTGCCGGACAGGCCCCAAAAAGAAGTGCAACCAGCCCGG
>JAOUFO010000367.1 GCA_029858165.1 Deltaproteobacteria bacterium
GGACGGGTTGGAACGGGTGAAGCCCCCTCCAAGGGAGCCGCCGGGGTACTCCGTCAGTTGGAGGAAGCCGAATTGTTTTTGGCGGTATGGGAAGGCCAGCAGGTATGGGCCGCCCAGGAGGACCTGCTGCCGGGAGAGCCCCGTGGGGTGACAGCCCGTCTATCCCATTGGGTGAAGGGAGTGGAAGGGTTTGGGGGGGCGGTGGTGGTGGAACCGGCGGATGAGGGGGAACTGCCGGAATTTTTGCTTTCCACCGGGGACCACCGCCATACGGTGGGGTTCAAGGGGTATCTCAAGGCCAAACTGAAAGGACGCATCCTGTTTGCCGGAGAAAATCCGGATGGGGATTCTCCCGGCCCGGCGGCCCCGGTGGGGGTGGCCCGTCTGCACCAATTGTTGCTGACCCTGGTGGAAAACCCTCCCCCCGGCTGCTGGGTGGTGTTGACCTCCGGCGCCACCCGGGAAAAAGAACTGTCCACCTCTTTGGCGGCCGCCATCCGCAAACGGGGGGTTGTGGAAAAATTTGTGACCTATGATGATTATCAACCGGTAGACTGGGCGGTGAAGGAGGCCCGGGACCGGGGGCTGGTGTTAAAGCCTCCCCAGGCCGGATTGCTGATTTCCCTGGCCGGGAACGACCATGGCCGCCTGGCCCGGGAACTGGACAAACTCAGCCTGTTGTTTCCCAAGGGGGCCGCCCCCACCCTGGAAGAATTGGGGGTGGCCCTACACGCCAACAGCCGCGGCTCTTTGTTTTTGGTCAACGAAAAACTGGGCCGCAAAAGGCTGTCCGGAGCACTGGGGGTGCTGAATCAGTTTTTTGAAGACACCCCCAACGAACACCCGGCGTTGATCGGGTTGATGGCCCGTCACTTCCGTCAGTTGTACCATGTGCATTCCCTGGGACAACTGGGGGTAACCGATGAAGACCTGGCGACCCACCTGAAACTGCACCCCTTTCTGGCCCGGAAGGTAAAAGCCCAGGCCGCCAACTTCACCCCTTTGGAACTGGAGCGGATTCTCCAGGCCCTGGCCCAGTTGGATACCGCCGCCAAACTCCACAGCCGTCTGGCCCCCATGTTGTTCAAGGATCTGGCCCAGGGAATCTGCCAGGGGCGGTTTCAGCACACCCCGCCGGTTTACGGCCTGGGGCAGGGGTAAGTCCTTGGACAATCGGCCCCTGACAATGGTCCGGGGTTTTCCAACATCCACCAACCCGTTTCATAGCTCCGGCCATGGCCAACCAATCCCTCCCCCAAGAACCCGCCCACCCGGACCACGCCCGAGAGACCGATTCCATTTACAGCCGTGCCGGGGTGGTCACATTTTTCACCCTGCTTTCCCGGATATTGGGACTGGCCAGAGATTTGGTGATTTCTCACAAGTTCGGGGCGGGGGCGGCCTCCGATGCCTGGGTGCAGGCCTTCCGCATCCCCAACGCCCTGCGGCGTCTGACAGCGGAAGGGGCCATGACCATCGCCTTTGTGCCGGTGTATGTGGAGGTGAAGGAAAAGGAAGGGCTGGCGGCGGCCCAGGCGTTTTCCCGCCGGGTGCTGGGAATCGTGCTGACAATCACCCTGCTGCTTTGCGCCGGGGGCATGGTGTTCAGCGACGGCCTGACCCAGCTGTTTTCTCCCGGATTTGCCGCGGACCCGGAAAAATTCCAACTGACCTCCAACCTGATCCGCTGGAGCTTCCCCTACCTGGTGTTGGTTTCCCTGGTGGCCTGGGCCATGGGTCTGCTGAATTCAGAGCACTATTTTGCCGCCCCCGCCGCCGCCCCTATTTTTTTAAATCTGGGAATCATTGTGGCGGTGGTGTGGTTTGCTTCCCGGTTTTCTCAGCCCATCCTGGCGGTGGCCTTCGGGGTGCTGGCCGGGGGGGTGGCCCAGGTGGCCCTGCAACTGCCCTCTCTGCGAAAAACAGGGGTGCGCCCCCTGCCTCTGGGGGGGTGGCGCCATCCCCACATGAAAAAACTGATGGGATTGCTGGTGCCCTCCCTGGTGGGGGTGGCGGTGTATCAGGTCAACATCATTCTGCTGGGCATCATCGCCAGCTTCCTGCCCACCGGGCAGATATTTCATTACAACAACGCCACCCGGATGACCGAACTGGTGCTGGGTCTGTTTGCCTTTTCCTTCACCACCGCCGGTCTGCCCACCCTCAGCCGCCATCAGGCCAACCAGGACTGGCCCAGAATGGCCCAAACCCTGCGGCTTACGTTTTCGGCCGTGATGTTTATGATTCTGCCCGCCATGGCCGGGCTGACCGCCGCCGGGCTGCCCATCGCCATGCTGTATCTTCACGGCCAATACCATTACGCCGATGTGGTCCGCACCGCCAACACTCTTATTTTTATGGTTCTGGGGATGCCCGCCGTGGCTCTGGTGCGGGTGATGGTGCCCGCCTATTTC
>JAOUFO010000041.1 GCA_029858165.1 Deltaproteobacteria bacterium
ACCGGCCAATTGATGGCGGCTTTAACCGCCTGGGGCCATCCTTCCCACAGCTTCCCCCCGGTGGTGGTGCAGGCGATGGCCCCGGCTTTTACCCCGGAGATGTTGAGCGGAACCCTGTTCACCCGCCATCCGGCCACGGGAATCCCCATGGACCCCGATGACCCGGCCACCTGGTACGGAAAAACCCTGGACCGGGCCCTGGGGCCGGACCTCACCGGGGGGTTGCGCATCCCCAGCCCCCTAAACCGGCTTTCTCTTCCCCTGCCCTCCTGGGCTTTGGATCTGGCCCGCTGGGCAAACCGGATGGAGCAGGCCTGGGGAGACGCCCTGGAAATCGGCTTTACGGTCACCGAAGGGCGGCTGGTCCTGCTGAAGGCCGCCCCGTGCCACCGCACGGCGGAAGCATCCCTTCAAATCGCCCTGGATTTGACCGCCGCCGGGTGGACCACTTTGTCCGGCGGGTTGGACCTGGTCCAGCCCGATGCTCTCAACCGGTATCTTCACCCGGTGCTGGCCGACCCCGAGAGGGAAGAATTGTTTACCACCGGGCTGGGGGTCTCCCCCGGTTCCGCGGTGGGGCAGGTGGTGTTTTTGGCCCAGGAGGCCGAGGAACTTGCCGGGCGGGGGATTCGCCCGATATTGGTCTGCCGGGAAACCACCCCCGAGGACCTGGGAGGACTTTCCTGCGCCGAGGGGATTCTGACCGCCACCGGGGGACCGACCTCCCATGCGGCGGTGGTGGCCCGGGGCATGGGGAAATGCTGCGTGGTGGGGGCCTCCCAATTGCGGTTCAATCCCCCCCTGGGGGAAGTCACCGCCGGGGACCACACAGTCCGAAGGTTGGATTGGCTGAGCCTGGATGGAAACACCGGCAGGGTGTACCTGGGGGCGGTCCCTCAGGTGGAACCCCGGATGGACCCGGACCTGGCCCGGCTGTTGAAACATGCCGACACGGTACGCAAACTGGGGGTGTACGCCAACGCCGACACCCCCCAGGATGGGGCCAAAGCCCTGGAAATGGGGGCCGGGGGGATCGGATTGTGCCGCACTGAACACATGTTTTTTCACCCGGAACGAATCCCCCTGTTCCGCAAAATGATTCTGGCCGGAACCCCTGAAGACCGTCTGGCCGCCCTGGCCGCCCTGGAGCCCCTGCAACGGGACGATTTTGAACAGCTTTTCCGGGTGATGAACGGCCGTCCGGTGACGATCCGGCTGCTGGACCCCCCTTTGCATGAATTTTTACCCGCCGGCCCGGTATCCCAGGCCCAAATGGCCAAGGCCATGGGACTTTCGGTGGAAACCGTGCGCCAGCGGGCGGAAAATCTGGCGGAAGCCAACCCCATGCTGGGCCACCGGGGATGTCGTCTGGGGATCACCTTTCCCGAAATATACCTGACCCAGGCCAAAGCCATTGTGGAAGCCGCCTGCCGGGCGGCCCTGGACGGTCTGCCGGTGGCCCCGGAAATCATGATTCCCCTCATCAGCCTTCCGGCGGAATTTATCCGGTTGAAAGAATTGATTTTGCCCCTGTGCCGCCAAACCATGGCGGCCATGGGGATATCGGTTCCACTGAAAATCGGCACCATGATAGAAACCCCCCGGGCTACCCTGTGTGCCGGGGAAATCGCCCGCCACGCCGATTTTTTTTCCTTCGGCACCAACGACCTGACCCAGATGACCTTTGGGTTTTCGCGGGATGACTCCGCCAGCTTTCTGCCCGCTTATGTGGAAAAAGGGGTGCTGAAACAGGACCCCTTTGTGGTATTGGATGAGGAAGGGGTGGGGGCCTTGGTGCGGATGGCGGTTCTGGCCGGGCGCAAGGCCAACCCCCGGCTGACCATCGGGATATGCGGGGAACACGGCGGAGAACCCCGCTCCATAGAATTTTCCCACCGTCTGGGGCTTGATTATGTAAGCTGTTCCCCCTACCGTATTCCTATCGCCCGACTGGCTTCGGCCCAATCCGCCTTGAAATATCCGGGTTGACCCCCGGGAGCCGCCGACACCGGCCAACCCCTCCGGAATTGTTGAACATCCCCTGGAATCCATTGCCCACGGACTGAAATGAAAAATCTTTTTCTGACTTGGAAATTCCTGAACAACCTGCCGATGGAATATTATCTTTCCCTGGCATCCTGGCATCTGGTGGCCATCCTGGGGGGATTGGCTTTGCTGGGTGGGATCGGCCTGCACCACCTGCTGGGGTATGTGGCCGGGTGGTACCGCATCGGGGGGAAAAATTCAAAAATGATGGCCTTTCCCACCCAATGGGTGCTGATGGGCTATCTGGTGGGAATGGTGACCTTTTACATGGTGGGGGTCCGGGCACACAGTCTGGTTCAGTTTTCCCTAAGCGGCGGCGGCCAAAAGGACCCCACCCCGGTTTACATCGGGCAGCAGGTGCTGGCCCCTGCTTTTGACAACAGCCAGAAAACAAGAATCCAAACCGAATTCACCAGAAATGAGGTGGAACTGGCCCTGTATGACAGCCCGGCGACAGACCTGCGGGCCGCTTATTCCTCCCGAAGCATGGAACTGGTCCGGGTGGAAAACCCGGCGGCTTCCCGCATGTTGGCGGCCATGGCCTTAAACTGGCTGGCGGACCCGGAACAAGCCCCCCCCGCCTGGTACACCCCCCCTGAACCCCAGCCGGGGAGTGAAAACCTGTTTCCGTTGCAGCCGTTTTTAGCCAGTTTGATCACCGATGTGGGCGACGAGGTCCTGTTGCCCCGCAAGGACTGGGAACACATGGTGGGGCAGAAAATGCAAACCCTGGTGACCGCGCCCATCCTGCTGGCCAACATCCGTTATTACGCCTGGGGAGGGGCCGCCCTGTTTACCTTCGCCCTGCTGAACTACCTGTTTTTACTCAACCGTTGGAAAAAATGGGTCATCACCCGCCAACACCGCAAAAAAGAATCCAAAACGGAATCCGGGTTTTCTGCCAAGGATAAACCCAAACCGACCCCCCCGGAGGATGAACCGACAGACAAGGCGGTGGTGGAATCCATGGGGGCTGGGGTGTATTACCAATCCATCCAAAATGAGGAGGATTGGGAGGGGGGAGGCGGGGAAAAAAGGGATGGTTCCCCGGGTAAAGACACCAAAACCCCTCCCTCCCGGAAAAAGCCCAAAAAGTAACACCTGTCCGCCACCGCACGGAAAAAACCGGGCGGAAAAAGACCGCACGGAAAAAGACCGGGCGGAAAAAACGAGGGGGGCAGACCCCCTTCCATGTCCTTTACAGCCTTTCACGAGGCCAAAAAAAAGGCGGGGACCCCCCCAACAACACCTTTCCCCCGCCCCCCTTATGCGGGCTTTGAGCCGCAATCCGCGGAATCTCCCTGGACTACAGGTAAACCCCGGCCAGATAGCCCACAAAATTGGCGGCGTCTTCCCCCGCCACCTCGGCGCTGGTGGTGTATTCCAGAGTGTGAAAGGAAGCCCCCCTGGCCTGGGCTATTTCATTCAGCGCAGCCACCGGTCCGGGGGAGCAGGCGTTGTGGTGAACCCTGGCCGACGCCAAAATGGACCGCCCATCCCCTGATTCCACCGCCCGGATAAAAACCGGGTCATTTTCTCCTTTTACCCAGTTCAAAGCCGCCGGGCCCCGCCCCTGGGGTTCAAAACCGTATTGGGGGCCGTAATGGGTCAGATCGGTGGAGGCCACCACCACAAACCTGATGGATCCTGCCTCCAGATACCCCGCCAGTTCCCGGCCCAGCCGCAGGGCCTCGGGGCCGGGGGGAACCCGGATCGGCAACAGTTCGGCATCCGGGTATTTGTATTTGGCCAAAGGCAATTGAAGTTCTACTGAATTATCCGGGGAAAATCTTTTTTCGGTTTCCAGCACCACCCCCTCAAAGCCTGTCAACGCCTCTTTAAATCCGGTGTGGATGGCAAACGGCCCAAAGGGGGTATCCCATTCCCCTTCGGTCATGGCCACCATCGGGTCCCCCGGCCCAAGATGGCCCCCCAACACCACCACCAGGTCCACACCGGATGGTTCCATCAGGTTGGAAAACACCCCCCACGCCAGCCGCCCGGAATAAATCCATCCGGCATGGGGCACCACTCCCAAACACCCGCCCCGGCATCCATTCACCAGGTTGCTGAACCGGAACGATTCAATCTCCCGCTCACAACCCTCCCTGTCTGCCGGATACCACCCCCCTCCAAAGGCCATTTTCCGATGAAACATGGATCAACCTCCTTTCCCGGACCCTTTCAAAAACTCCCTGGCACATTCTTCACTGCAAAAAAACATTTCACCGCGGTTGACCTTTTTGATGACGGCGTATTGGGGGTCCACATACACTTTGCATTGGGGGTCCTGAACCAGCCGGTTGATTCTTTGATTGACCTTTCCGCCGCCGTTCACCGCAAAGATTTTTCTAAGCAGGGAATAGCCGATGTAAACGGCCATCCCGATCAACACCAATCTTATGATTCCCATACCCGCTGTCATCCATAAAGGAGTCCCTCCGGCAGCCATCCCGGAAACTACAATCCGCCTGAAGGGGAAAACAAAACCCCCAAGGCCTGCATATATTGTAGCCTAAAACCGTTGGCTAAAAAAAGGCAAGCTCAGGAAGAATTGAAGGTAAGGAGGAACAACCGGAGAAGGGTGAAGTCGCCTGCCCGCAGGGGCTGACATCCAACAGGGGGGAAAACCAATGGAAACAAGAGAAGAATAATGGAGCAGGAGATTCGGTCCTGAGGGAGGTGGACTTCATCTCCTGCCACATTAAACACTGCGCGGAAAAACCTAAAACACCAAAAAGGAGGACAACGGCTCAAAGCTATCGTATTTGTCATCACCGATCACCACCGGGTTCCGATTTTGCTGGTCCGGCAGTTTTTTGATGATGCCCCCTTCCTCCCTGAACTTGCGGATGGCGTCCATGACATCCTGATGGCTGATATTGTTGAAAATGTTCATGAGACACCTGCCCATCTTTTGAAGTGATGAATGTGTTTACTGATTCCGGAAAAATCAGGGAACCAAAGCCGGATGATCCGGCAAGCAGCGGCTGGATTGAACCCCTCGGTTAAAAAAGAGAGAAACCGTCCGCAAAATTTAAAAACCCTTGGTCTTGGTGCTTGATCATACTTGTTACAACAAGTGTGCCTTAATGGATAAGAAGGAAAAATAATTTTTATGTAGTTGGTTTGTTTATGGAAATTTGTGATTAAAATCCCGGTTGTTTAAAACGGCAAGGGGGGGGCTAAAGTCAACAATCTCTATGTTTTTGTTTTAATGGATTATAATTGATAAATGGGGTTGCCTACAATGTAGGCAACGGCCCGACTGCCAACTTTGTTGCCACACAAAACGGAATGTGTCGTGGAATCCAGCAAAGGGGAGTTGAAACAAGAGAAGGGGAAGAACCAACCCGGATTAAATTATGTCATTGAATAAACAATTCTTTTTAGATCGCCCAAATCGGAAATGCCGTCCAGGGCGGCAATCATGGCCACACTGTCCACTTCAGTGGCAGACACTTCCGGCAGATTTTGAAATGTGATTCCTCCAATGGCCACCACCGGCAAAGGGGCTTGGGCCACCATTGCCTTCAAACGGGCCAGCCCCTGGGGGGGGTGAGCCATCTGTTTGGTTCCCGTGGAAAAAATGGGGCCAAAGGCCACATAATCCGGGCGGTACACCAGGGCGGCAGCCAGCTCCCCGAAGGAATGGGTGGAAATGCCCAATCCCAATCCGTCCGGTCTCAGATCGGCCCTCAATTGGAGGGGGGGGAAAGCGGCCAAATCCTCCTGACCCAGATGACAACCCCACACCCCGGATTCCAGCGCAAAATCCTGATCATCATTGATCACCACCCGGGTGTGGGGGTATCGGGTGGACCAGGTTTTGATTTCCGGCAAAAAGGGGGCCAGGGAAATCTGCTTGAACCGCAGCTGCAACCAGGGGACCCCCCCTGCCAGCATAAACCGGGCGCGCTCCATGGACGACACAATGGCGTAAAGGCGGGCCATGGATTATTCCACCGGGTTACGGCGGGGTTTTCGTTTTTTTTTCGCCGGAATTTCAGGAAGAATCAGCACCACATCCTGGCCCCCCACACCGGGGTATCCTTTGGGACGGGTTTTGGGTAAAAACGGGGAAAGCACAAATATAACCAGACTGCGAACCAGCCACCGGAAGGGGGGAATCAACAAGATGATGCCCACCGCGTCTGTCAGGTATCCGGGTGCCATCAGCATCAGGCCCCCCGCCAGAATCAACATCCCGTCCAGCAGTTCCCTTCCCGGCAGCACCTCCCGCTGGAGCTGCTGGTAAATTTCATACAGCACCCTCACCCCCTGGATGCGGATGGCCGTCAACCCCAGAACAAAAGAGATGAACAGCCACAGCATGGTGGGACCGATTCCGATGATCTCCCCCACTTTTAAAAACAGCCAGCCTTCCAGGGTGGCGGCCACCATAAACAGCCCTATTCCGGCATAAAACAAGGTTCTCAGCATACGTCCCCTGGAGGGAAACCTGTGTGGGTTGTTAAAACAGCGGGGTCCAATCGGGATTTCATTCAATCCTTATCCCATAAACACGCTTTAAATCATAACGGCCAGACACCGATTCCGGGCCCAAATCCTTGAGCTTCTCTGACCGTCTATCCTTCTTTTTCCCCTTTTGGGGGGATGCCCGGCAGGGATCACCGGCTCCATTGGGTCTCCGCCTCTTGTTACCGGCCCCCGGCAGTGATAGACCATCATAAGAACCCGGTAGCGGCCTGGGAGGGAACCTCCCCTGGATTGTCTTCAAACAAGGATCGTGCCATATTCTACCTGACCGTTTTGGCCATGGCGCCAGCAACACCTTAGACCTTCATGGAAAATAACACCATGCGCACCATCAACATCGGCATATTCGGATTGGGGGTAGTCGGGGGCGGGGTTTTGGATATCCTCCAAAAAAACCGGCAAATCATCCAGGCCCGCCTGGGGGCGGACCTGCGGGTAACCCGGGCGGTGGTGCGGAATCCCGGAAAATCCCGCAACCTTCCCCTGGAGGATGTCAAGGTATCCGACGACCCGGATTCCATTTTAAAGGATAAATCCATAGATATCGTGGCGGAATTGATGGGCGGGGTGGACCTGGCCCGTCAGGTGGTGATGACCGCGCTGAACGGGGGAACCCCGGTGGTGACCGCCAACAAAGCCCTGCTGGCCGAGCACGCCCGTGAAATCTTTTCCAAGGCTTACGAAAAAAATGTGTCCCTGGGGATAGAGGCTTCGGTGGCAGGAGGGATTCCCATTTTGCGCTCGTTGAAGGAGGGGCTGGCCGGAGACAACATTTTGGAGATTTGCGGCATCGTCAACGGCACCTCCAATTATATTTTGTCCAAAATGACCGATGAAGGGGCCTCGTTTGATTCGGTTCTGGCTGAAGCCCAGAAACTGGGCTATGCAGAGGCGGACCCCACCTTTGATGTGGAAGGCCATGACGCGGCCCAGAAGCTGGCCATATTGGCCAATCTGGCCTATGGCACCACTCTCCATTACCCTGATATTCACAAGGAGGGCATCCGCCACATCACCCCCATGGATATCACCTACGCCCGGCAGCTGGGGTATACCATCAAACTGCTGGCCATCGGCAAACGACGGGAAAACATGGTGGAGGCCCGGGTGCATCCCACCCTGATATCCAAATCCCACCTGCTGGCCAGTGTGAACGGGGTGTTTAACGCGGTGTTTTTAACCGGAGACAACGCCGATGCCACCATGTCCTACGGACGGGGGGCGGGCGCTCTGCCCACCGGCAGTGCGGTGGTCAGTGATATTATGGATGTGGCCCGCAACCTGCTGGTGGGCATCGGCTCCAAGGTGCCCCCCCTTTCGGTGATGGAGGACCGGCTGACCCAATTGGAGGTAATGCCCATCCGGGAAATCACCAGCGAATACTATTTGAGATTCCAGGTGCGGGACCATCCGGGAGTTCTGGCCTCCCTCACCCGGGTATTGGGGGAGAAAAACATATCCATTCAATCCATGTTCCAGCCTTCCCAATCCGATAACCCGGATGAGCCGGTCCAGGTGATTTTGATCACCCATCAGGCCAAGGAAAGAGATGTGCTCAACAGCCTCCATGTGATCGCCCCCATGGAGTTTGTGATGGGGGAAACCCAATTGATCCGCATTGAGCGGTTTTAAATCAACCGCACCCCCACCTTGAACCGTTTGTTGTCCTCGGTGCACCAGATCACCCGTGCCCGGCCCCGGATGTTCTGGCCCGGAATGGACAAAATGGCTTCAAACCCCTCATCCATTTCTTTGTCAGAGATCAAACCCACACCGTATTCGGTCACGTCAAAGGTTTGCCCCCGGATGGACAGGGAATCATTTCCAAAGGTGTAATCGGTATGGACCGGCTGGCGTTCGGCTTCTCGCTTTTCATGCATGAGGGACACCCTGTTCGGTTGGATATGAAAGAAAGCTGTCTGAACTTCCAGCCAGCAGGTTTTGGGGCTGGCTCCATTGTGAGACCAACACAAAAGCCATCACCCGTTCATTCAATAAAGGGAGACCCTGTCAGGATGGTTCCTCCCCCTGGTTTCGCCGATGGTCCACCGGCCCAACCCGTTGATCTGGTCCCGAAGGGTCAGGCCGCGGGTCTGCATCACTTGATTGGAGGATACCACATTCGGGGGATTGGATAAACCCTATCCCTCCAGCCGAACCCCCACCTTAAACCCCTTGCCATCCGGGGTGCACCAGCAAACCTTGGCTTTGGCAGTGATATTCCGTTCGGGAATGGTCAGGGTGGACACCAGCCCCTCAGCCAGTTCTTTATCGGAAACCAACCCCACCCCTGAATCCGAAACGTCAAAGGTGTTGCCGCTTACCGCGGAAGGGCCTTCTCCAAATGTATAAAATGTTTCCACCGGATTCCTGGTGGAATCCCGTTCGCTGTGCATGGGGGTCTTCCTTGTGTCATAATGTTTGTGAGGCATCCCTTTAATGGGGGCCGGGAAAAGATATTACCTGCATCTTGCAAAACCCGACCGATAAAATCAAGTGTCTAAAAAACCCGCCGGGGGACGGACCGGTTCCCAACCCCCATTCCGCTCTGACCAACCAAAATCTGCCGGGGCCGCCCCGGCAAAGCCGCCCCCCGCGGCTATGCGTGCCGATTGGACCAAACACATCCGGGTGGTCCATCTGGAACGGGAACTGGTGGTGGTGGAAAAACCGGCGGGGCTTTCCACCGTGCGCCACCCGGACGAATGGGCCCAAGCCCAACACCCCCGGCAACTGCCCCCCACCCTGGCAGAATTGATCCCCGCCATCCTTAAAAAAATGGAAGGGGCCAAATCCTCCAAGGGGCGCCCCCACCCGGTGCGGGTGGTCCAACGGTTGGATATCGGCACCAGCGGCCTGCTGGTGTTTGCCCGCACCCTGAAGGCAGAGCGGGGGCTGGGCAGTCAGTTCCGCTCCCACACGGTGGACCGGGTGTATCAGGCTCTGGCCCTGGGGGCCATCCCCTCCCCTTTGCGGCTGGAATCGCTGTTGGTGGAAAACCGGGGAGACGGCCTGCGGGGAAGCCACCCGTCCAAAGGGCGGCGGGCCGTCACCCATGTAAAACCCCTGGAGGCCCTGGGGGGGGCCACCCTGGTGGAATGCCGTTTGGAAACCGGGCGGACCCATCAGATCCGCATCCATCTGGCCGAAGCGGGTCATCCCCTGGCGGGGGAGCGGGTGTACAACCGGCCCCGGTCCAACCGCCCCCCGCAAATCCCCCCGCCGGTGGATTTCGTGGATGTGCCCAGAATCATGCTCCATGCGGGCCGCCTTGGATTCCGCCACCCCCTTTCCGGTGAACTCATGACTTTTGAAATGGATCCTCCCCCCGATTTTTCAGGGTTTGTGGAACACCTGCGCCACACCACACTTCCAGGTGAAAATCCGCCCGCCGAGGCCCAAGGCTCCGCATCAACCCTTCAGTCAAAGCAACCCCC